>JAWVZN010000004.1:0-78797 GCA_033722155.1 Gemmatimonadota bacterium
CATGACCACGAGCCACATGCTGGGGGCGTTCCGGGAGGAGTCGTCGACCCGGATGGAGTTCATGAACCTGATCGGCAGGGGAGGGTGGAACCATCGATGAGGACGCGATGCGGCCGGTCGGCTCAGCGGGCCGCGATCGGCGTGGCGGCGCTGTTCTTGCTCACCGGATGCGGGGGCGGGGAGCGCTCCTCGCCGGAAGGGGCGGTGCGGGGCTGGCTCGACGCCCTCGAGGCGCGCGACACGGCGAAGGCCCACGACGCGTTCACCGAGCGCACCCGGGAGCTCGTCGACGAGATCGGGCGGCTCGGCTCGGCCGGGAGGGAGGGCCATCCCGTGATCACGATCGAGGATTGGTGCCGGACGTTCTGCGGCGCGACCGTCGAGGGTTCGACGCTCCACGGCGACTCCGCCACGGTGCGGATCCGGATCGACGACGACGTCGACCGTCTCCCGGTGGTCCGGGGCGGGGAGGGGTGGAAGATCGAGCTGTCGGGCAACCTGGAGCCGGCGGTCGAGCTGCTGCGGGAGAGGGAGTCGGCGGACCCCCTTCCGTGATCGCCGATCGGATGTTATCGTAGACCGAAAGAAAACCGAAACGAGAACGCAGGGACGAAGGAGAGAAGCGATGGGGGAGATCACCAAGGAGCAGGAGCAGGCGCTCGGCCGCGCGGTCGGCCACATCGAGCGCCAGTACGGCAAGGGCGCGATCATGCGCCTCGGCAGCGATCGCCGGATCGAGGTGGACGCGATCCCCACCGGCGCGTTCAACCTCGACGCGGCGATCGGCGTCGGCGGGATCCCCCGGGGTCGGGTGACCGAGATCTACGGCCCCGAGGCGAGCGGGAAGACGACCCTCGCCCTCCACGCGATCGCCAACGCCCAGAAGCAGGGGGGGATCGCCGCGTTCATCGACGCCGAGCACGCGCTCGACGCCGACTATGCGCGCAAGCTGGGCGTGGACATCGAGAACCTCCTCGTCTCCCAGCCCGACACCGGCGAGCAGGCCCTCGAGATCGCCGAGGTGCTGGTGCGCTCGAACGCCGTGGCGATCGTGGTGATCGACTCGGTGGCGGCGCTGGTGCCGAAGGCGGAGATCGAGGGGGAGATGGGCGACAGCCACGTCGGCCTCCAGGCGCGGCTGATGAGCCAGGCCCTCCGGAAGCTCGCCGGGGCGATCAACCGATCCCGGTGCGCGCTCGTCTTCATCAACCAGATCCGCATCAAGATCGGAGTGATGTTCGGCAACCCCGAGACCCAGCCGGGCGGCCGGGCGCTCAAGTTCTACTCCTCGCTCCGGCTCGACATCCGGCGGGTCGGATCGATCAAGGACGGCGACGAGTCGATCGGAAACCGGTGCCGGGTGAAGGTGGTCAAGAACAAGGTCGCCCCGCCCTTCAAGCAGGCGGAGTTCGACATCATGTACGGGAAGGGGATCAGCCGCGAGGGGCTGCTGCTCGACCTCGGCGTCGACCACGACGTCATCGAAAAGGCCGGCTCGTGGTACAGCTACGGCGAGGAGCGGCTCGGTCAGGGGCGCGAGAACTGCAAGCAGTTCCTCGAGGAGAACCCCGACATCGCCGACCGGATCGAGAACCACCTCAAGGTGGAGATGGGGATCTACCAGCCCGAGGAGAGCGAGGAGGAGGTGGAGAGCGAGGAGGCCGCCGGGGAGGCGGAGGAGACCGCGAAGGAAGAGGCGGAGTAAGCGCTCAGAAGTCCTTTCTGCGGAACAGCCAGAACGTCGCCGCGTACGCCACGGCCCCGAACGCGAGCGACGACGCGAGCGGAACCCAGTCGTCGACCGACTTGCCCCGCGCCAGGTCGGGGAGGGTGTAGGCGCCCACCTCGGGGAAGCGGGGGAGGACGACGTGGAGGGTCTCGACGACCCCGTCCCACGGGGCCCCGACCCGATCGGCGAGACCGGGGATCGCCAGCACGATCGTGGCGAAGAGGACCCCCAGGGTGACGACGAGGGCGAGCGCGGAGCTCTCGGTCCACACGCTCACCAGGGCGACGATCGCGTACACCACCGCGAACATGGCGAAGACGACCCCGATCCCGAGCAGGAAGCCGGGGTTCCAAACCCCGCTCTTCAGGCTCATCACGAGCCACACCATCCCGAGCAGGTAGACGGACAACAGCGCCGTCACCACCCCGACCCCGAGAAGCCGACCCCCGAGGATCCGGGCGCGGCCGAGGGGCTTGGAGAGGAGCAGGTCGGCCCGGCCCCGCTCCATCAGCGAGGCGACGAGGCCTCCGGTGGCGAACAGGGCGAGCAGGATCCCGACCCAGTAGGCGGCGACCGCCACGAACGCCTGCGCGGTGACCACGATCATCCGGAGCGGGTCGTCGCCGAGGCCCTCGATCCCCTCCCCGTGCTCGGTCCGGATCTCCGGCGCCTGGCCGAAGAGGCGGATCCCCTGGAGCGTGCCCTCGACCACGTCGAGCTGGAGGGCGAGGGCGAGCATCCCCCACACCAGCGTGGCGACGAGGAAGAGGCCCAGGACCACCTTTCGCGCCAGCAGCTCGCGGAGGGTGAGGAGCAGCACCCCGATCATGTCGAGACGATCTCCACGAAGAAGTCCTCCAGGCTTTGTCGGAGAGGCTCGACGGCCTCGATCTCCACGCCGGCCTCCCGCAGCCGGTCGAGCCGCGCGTTGAGTTCCGCCCGGTCGGCGGCCCGCAGCCGGTAGGCGGAGAGCCCGGCGTCGTCGTCCTCGGAGCGCAGCGACGGGCCGAGCGCGCGGGCGACGGGCTCGGGCACGGGGGTGCACCGAAGGCGCCAAACCCGCCGCTCGGTGGTGAGCTCCTCGACCGTCCCCTGGCGGACCAGCCGCCCTTCCTTCAGGATCGCGACCCGGGTGCACACCCGCTCGATCTCGCTCAGCAGGTGGGAGTTGACGAAGAGCGTCGCGCCTCCCTGTCGGAGCTCGAGCAGGAGGTCTCGGATCTCGCGGCGCCCCACCGGGTCGACGCCGTCGGCGGGCTCGTCGAGAACCAGCAGCCGGGGCCGGCTCAACAGCGCCTGGGCGATTCCCAGCCGCTCGCTCATCCCCTTCGAGAACTCCCGGATCTTCCGGTCGGCGGCGCCCTCGAGCCGGACGGTGGCGAGAAGGGCGTCGGCCCGCTCCTCCCGCTCGGAAGCGGGCACCCCCGCCATCCTCGCGTAGAGGCGGAGCGCGTGGCGGGCGGTGAGAAAGCGGGGAAAGCGGTGCTCCTCCGGCAGGTATCCGACCGGCCGCCGCGCCTCGGGGTCGTGGATCGGTCGCCCGAAGATGGCGGCGTCCCCCTCGGTCGGATGGACGAGCCCGAGGAGCAATTTCACCAGGGTCGTCTTGCCGGCGCCGTTGGGCCCGAGCAGGCCGAAGATCTCCCCGCGCCCGACCTCGAGGTCGAGCGGCCGCAGCGCGTGCACGGGGTCGCGCCCGAAGGCCCCGGTATACGTCTTGGCGAGGCCCTCGGTGGAGACGGCGATCTCGTCGGGGGTCATGGGGCCCCTATGATACCCGAAACAGGGTGGGCCGCACGCCGCCGGGCCCGTAGCGGCGCGGGGCGCCTGCCGGTACGTTGGCCTCGATGACGCCGGTTCCGATCGACCGTTCCCCCGAAGAGCTCGGCCGCCTCTTCGAACGGGTGGAGCGGGCCGCTTTGAGCGAGCTCCACGCCGCGGCCTCCCCACCGGTGGCCGGGCCCCTCGGGCTCCGGATCGACGAGGTGGGCGGGGCGCTCCTCTCGATGGCCAGCGCGATTCCCTCCATCGTGATCAACCGCGCGCTGGGCCTGGGCGTCGGCGTCCCGGCCCGGGAGGCGGACGTGGCCGCGGTCCGGGAGCGATATCGGGAGGCGGGGGTCGGGCGGCACCTCGTCCACCTCGACCCGAGCGCCGAGCCCGCCGGGCTGCGGGAGTGGCTCGAGGACGCCGGGTACGTCCCTCACCGCGGCTGGGCCCAGTTCGTCCGCTCCGCCGATGCGCCGCCGTCCCCGGGAAGGAGCGACCTCCAGGTCCGGGAGATCGGGGAGGATCGGGCCCGGGAGTTCGCCCGGATCGTCGCCGCCGGCTTCGACCTCACCCCTCAGGCGACGCCACTGCTGGCGGCACTCGCGGGTCGGCCCGGCTGGCACCTGTACATGACGTTCGACGGGGAGACCCCGGCCGGCGCCGCGGCCCTCTTCGTTCACGGGGGCCACGGCTGGTGCGACTGGGCCTCGACCCACCCCGCCCACCGCCGCCGGGGAAGCCAGCACGCGCTGCTGTGCCGGCGGATCGCCGCCGCGGGGAAGCTCGGGTGCACCCTCCTGTTCACCGAGACGGGGGAGGCGGTCGAGGGGGACCCCCAGCACTCCTACCACAACATCGAGCGGGTCGGGTTCCGGAGGTTCGCGGTGCGGGAGAACCGGGTGCTGGTGCGCGCCCGCGGGCCGCGGGCGTCGCAGGGATGAGCGAAGCGGACGCTTCCGGTGGCGCCACGCTGCCGGACGACCGGCCCGGGACCTACGTCCTGCTCTTCGCGCTCGGTGAGGATCGGAGGGCGTCGGCGGGGGCGCTCGGGCCGATCGATCTCGAGGCCGGGTTCTACACCTACGTCGGCAGCGCGCTCGGCCCGGGCGGGGTCCGCGCCCGGATTGGGCGTCACGTGCGCGGCTCGGGGCGGCCCCACTGGCACGTCGACTCCCTCCGGGCGGTGGCGGCGGTGTCCGAGGTGTGGTTCCGTCACGACCCGGGCCGGCGCGAGTGCGGGTGGACCGCGGCCCTGCGGGAGATTCCGGGATTCGCGGAAGAGGTTCCCGGCTTCGGTGCCTCCGACTGCGGTTGCCGCAGCCATCTGCTCCGGTTCGCTCGTCGTCCCGGGCCGAACGAGCTCTCCCTTCGGCTCGGGGAGGGAGGCGAGGAGGGGACCGGCCCTCTCCGGGTCGCGGCGGTGCGCCGCGTGGAGCTGGCTGCTCAGCCGCCCGCCTCCTCCGGGGGCGCGTCGAGCCCCTCCACCCGCACCAGGAAATAGAGCGCCAGGAAGTCGTAGAGCGCATGGGCGACGACCGGGGCCGCGAGGTCGCCGGTCGCGGCCATCAGGAGTCCGAGCGCGACGCCCATCGCCGTGGCCACGATCGCGTAGGTGGGGGTGACGAAGTGGGCGAGGCCGAAGAGGAGGGCCGCGATCCCGATCGCCGGGCCCGTCCCCACCGCACCCTCCAGCCCGACCTGGATCGCTCCCCGGAACAGCGCCTCCTCGGCCACTCCCGCCGCGGCCGAGACGAGCGCCAGGTCGAGGAGGGTGGCGTCGGAGAAGAAGCGGGCGGCGAACTCGCGGACCACCCGCGTGACGCGGCGGAAGGGAGGCCAGTCGGAGCGGGCCATCGGAAGCAGCGCGACGAGGATTCCCACCGCGGCCGCCGCTCCCCACGCCACCGCCGGTGCCGTGAACCGGAAGAGCCGCAGGAGCGGCACGCCGAGCGCCCAGGCGAGCCCGAAGGCCAGCGCCAGGGCCAGGCCCTCGAAGGCGACGGCCGCGGCGATCGGGCTGCGAGACACGGTCAGCCGATCCAGAGACGGATGGCGAAGGCGACGACCGTGACCGTCACGACTTTCTTGATCCAGTCGTGTCCCTTCAGGACGGTGAGGCGCACCCCCGCCAGGCCGCCGACGAGGTTGCCGGCCGCCAGCGCGGTCCCGAGGCGCCAGTCGACCTTCCCGCTCGCGGCGAACAGGCCCAGGGCCAGCGGGGTGTACGCGAGCACGAGGGCGACCTTCAGCGCGTTGCCGCGGACCAGGTCGAGACCGACCGCGGTGGTGACCGCGAGGATCAGGAAGCCGGCTCCGGCCTGGACGAAGCCCCCGTAGAAGCCGACCCCCAGGAAGGCGAGGGCGAGTCCCGCCGTCCTCCACCGTCCGGTCGATTCGCCGGAGGGCGCATCGCCGGGCCCGTCGCCGCGCATCCGCTCCAGCGGGTCCCAGATCGTCCACAGCGCCACCCCGACCATGAGCAGGGCGAGGATCCGGCGGAATGCCTCCTCCCCGATCTCGACGCCGGCCCAGCTGCCGAGCCCGGCCCCGACGATCGTCGGGATCGCGGCCCGGCCGAGCAGGGGCCATTCGACGATCCGGTGGCGGTGGAACGACGCGACCGCGCCCACGTTCTGGACCAGGATCGCGACCCGGTTGGTCCCGTTGGCGACGGAGGGGGGAAGGCCGAGGAAGATCATGGTGGGCAGGGTGAGGAAGGAGCCCCCTCCGGCCAGCACGTTGATGGCGCCGGCGACCGCCCCGACGGCGAAGAGCGCGCCCGCTCGGGCCGCCGGCTCCGCGAGGAGCTCGCTCACGCCACCGGCGACGCGCTCACCGCTCGCGCCGGACTGGCCAGACGGCGACGACCTCCTCGCCACGGACGGCATGGACGGAGTCGAAGCAGGCGGCGGCCAGACACGAGTGGTTCGGGAGGATCCGGACCCGCTGCCCGATCGGGAGGGGGGCACTCACGACCCCGTGCTCCTGGCTGAGCGAGACGAGCCGGGTGTCCTCCCGAAGCGTTCCCGCGGCGGGATCGGCGAAGATCCGGCCCATCGAGGCCGGCTCCGCGTCGCTCCGGCCGGCGTCCTTGGAGAGCGCCAGGGCACCGGCGTCCACCACGGAGTGATCGGCGCCGGGCGGGGAGGAGACCACGCTGGCGAGCACGGTGAGCGCGCAATCGGAGGGCTCGCACACGCCGAGCGAGACCATGGTGAGGTCGAAGTAGACGTAGTTGCCGGGGCGGATCTCCGTGACGCCCTCCAGCCGGTCCACCACCCGCATGGTGGGGGTGGACCCCACGCTCACCCCCGCGAGCTCGATCCCCTCGGCGCGGGCCCGCTGGGCGAAGCCCACCGTCACGTCGCGCTCCTCGGCCGCGGCCGCCTCGATGCCGGCGCGCGAGGGGGCCCGGTACGCCTGGCCGGCGTGGGTGAGCACCCCGTCGAAGCGGAGCGTGGGGGAGTCGGCCAGCCGACGGGCGAGCCCGAGTGCGGCCTCCGAGCCGGGGGGCACGCCCGAGCGGTGGTCGCCACAGTCGATTTCGAGCCACACGTGGAAGGGGAAGCGGGTCGCCTCCAGGGCCTCCACCGCCGCCTCCGAGTCGACCAGGAGCCGGAAGTCGATCCGCTCCGCGATCGCCAGCGCCTCGTCGATCCGGCCCGGGATCACGGGGAAGGCCCAGGTGAGGTCCTCGAACCCGTGGTGGGCGAAGGCCCGGGCCTCCTCCAGTGTGGCGACGGTCGCTCCGCGCGCTCCCGCCTCGCGCTGGAGCCGCGCGATCTCGACGCACTTGTGGGTCTTCAGGTGGGGCCGCAGCGCGACTCCCAGGGCGTCGGCGCGATTCGCCATCCACCCTACGTTCTCCTCCAGGACGTCGAGGTCGACCAGAAGGGCGGGGGTGGGAAGATCGTGGATCGAGACCCTCACAGCAGGCTCTCCAGGATCCAGTCCACCACCTGGATCACCACGGCCGCCACGATCAGGAAGGGGATCCAGAAGAACACCACCGCCCGCCAGGAGAGGGTCTCCGACCCGGGGTCGGCCCACGGCTCCAGATCCTCCCCGTCCCACGACTCGGCGGCGCGCCGGGCCTTCTCCAGGAGCCCGGGGACCCGCTCCTCGAGCTCGTCGGCGGAGGAGGTCTCGAGCAGGTCCGCGCTCCTCGCCCGACGGGCGTCTTCCTTCTCCGTCCAGGCGGCGGTCCACAATCCCCACCGGGGGGGATCGGCATCGCGGAGGGCCACCTCGATGACCCGCGCGACGCCGCCGGAGGCCCATTCGAGCCGCCGGGCCGGCCCCTCCTCCTCGCGCAGCAAGCGCATGTCGTGCTCGCGGGCGAACGATCGAAGCTCGGGCTCGAGCGCGCGAAGGGGTGCCTCGAGGTCTTCCCGGTCGGTCATCTCTCACGAGCATCCTAACGGGACGCGCGCGTCCCCGGCCAGCGGGGCGTCTTGACCCGGCCGCGCCCGACGGCTCACAATGGTGGCGTGATGAGAGCGGTGTTCGTGATCGGCCGCTTCCTCCCGGTCTTCCTCGTCCTCCTGGGGATCGCCGGCTGCAGGGAGGACGGGGAGCAGCGACAGGCCGGAGAGCCGGCCCCGCTCCGGGTGGTGTACGTCACCCACGGCCAGTCTTCCGACCCCTTCTGGTCGGTCGTCTCCAACGGCGCTCGCGCGGCCGGCGGGAAGCTCGGCGTGGAGGTCGAGTATCAGGCCCCCCTCACCTTCGACATGGTCGAGATGGCGAACCTGATCGAGGGGGCCGTGGCGTCCCGTCCCGACGGCCTCGTCGTCTCGATCCCCGATCCCGCCGCCCTCGGGAGATCGATCGGCAAGGCGATCGAGGCCGACCTCCCGGTGGTGTCGATCAACTCCGGTGCGGAGGCGTGGGAGCGGATCGGGACGCTGGCGCACGTGGGGCAGCCCGAGTACGAGGCGGGCCGCACGGCGGGGGAGCGGATGGCGGGGGCGGGCGTGCGCATCGCCCTGTGCGTCAACCACGAGGTGGGAAACGCCGCGCTCGACCGCCGGTGCTCGGGCTTCGGCGACGCGTTGTCCGCGGCGGGCGGGGAGGTGGAGGTGCTGGCAGTCGAGCTCGCCGACCCCGCCGAGACGCGGGAGCGGGTCGCCCGTGCGGTGGCGACACGGCCCGATCTCGACGGCCTCCTCACCCTCGGCCCCACCGGCGCCGCCCCCGTCCTGGCCGCTCTCCGGGAGGAAGACGCGATCGGGGAGATCGCCTTCGCCACCTTCGACCTCTCGCCGGAGGTCCTCCGCGCGGTCGCCGACGGCGAGATGCTCTTCGCCCTCGACCAGCAGCCGTACCTCCAGGGGTATCTCCCGGTCGTCTTCCTCGCCGTCCACGCCGAGACCCGCGCGATCCCCGGCGGCGGGCGCGTGGTGCGGACCGGCCCCCGCTTCGTGACCGAGGAGAACGCGGACGAGGTGATCGATCTCGCCGCCGAGGGGGTGCGGTGAAGAGATGAGCCCGGGGGCGCTCCTGTCGCGTCCCGGCGTGGCGGCCGTGGTCGGGACGGTGGCGGTGTGGGCGCTCTTCGCGGTGGTTGCCGGGCCGGCCTTCCGGAGCGTCTCCGGTGCGGCGGCCTACCTCAACGCGTCCGCGGCGCTCGGGATCCTGGCGGTCGCGGTGGCGATGCTGATGATCGCCGGGGAGTTCGACCTCTCGGTGGGCTCCGTGGTCGGCTTCGCCGGGATGGCCCTCCTGCTCCTGACCCGCCACTTCGGCTGGCCGCTGTGGCCGGCGATCGGCGCGACGGTGGCCCTTTCGGCGGCGATCGGCCTCGTGAACGGGCTGCTGGTGGTCCGGACCCGGCTCCCCTCGTTCATCGTCACGCTGGGCTCGCTCTTCGTCTTCCGGGGCCTCACGATCGGGCTCGCCCGCCACTTCACCGGGCGCACCCAGCTGGGCGGGCTGGACCGGGTGGAGGGGTACGAGCTCGCGCGGGTCCTCTTCGCCGCCGACGTCGGACCGTTCCGGGCGTCGATCGGGTGGTGGATCGCGTTCGCCGCCGCCGGGGCGTGGATCCTCCACCGGACGCGATCGGGCAGCTGGATCCAGGCGAGCGGGGGATCGGCGGAGGCGGCCCGCGAGGCCGGGGTCCCCGTGGATCGGACCAGGGTGTCGCTGTTCGTGGCGACGGCCCTCGCCGCCTGTCTGGTGGCCGTCCTCCAGGCGGTCCGGTTCACCGGCGCGGACGCCCTGCGGGGGGAGCTGCAGGAGTTCCGGGCGATCGCCGCGGCGGTGATCGGCGGCACCCTCCTGACCGGGGGATACGGCTCGGTCGTCGGGGCGGCCCTGGGGGCGCTCGTCTTCGGCATGGTGCAGCAGGGGATCGTGATCACCGGCGTCGACGCCGACTGGTTCCAGGTCTTCCTCGGCGCCGTCCTGGTGGCGGCCGCCCTGTTCAACGACCGGCTGCGGCGCCGGGCCACGGAGGCCGGATGAACGCGGACGTGGCGACGGAGGCGAGCCCTCCCCTGCTGGAGGCGAGCGGGGTGTCGAAGCGATTCGACGGGGTACGCGCCCTCGAGGACGTCTCGGTGGCGGTGCCCGCCGGCCGGGTCACCTGCCTGCTGGGCGACAACGGGGCGGGGAAGTCGACCCTGGTGAAGATCGTGACCGGAGTGTACGGCGCCGATGCGGGCGAGATCCGGATGGAGGGCGAGCCGGCCCGGTTCGATTCGCCCCGCGAGGCGATCGACCGTGGGGTCGTGCCGGTCCACCAGCATCTCGCGGTGGTGCCACTCATGAGCGTGTGGCGGAACTTCTGGCTGGGCGCGGAGCCGACCCGGGGACGGGGTCCCCTGCGACGGATCGACGTGGGTCGCGCCCGGCGGGAGACCCGGGAGTCGCTCGCCGACGTGGGGATCGAGATCGAGGACGTCGACCGCCCGATGGCCACCCTGTCCGGCGGCGAGCGTCAGGCGGTCGCGATCGCCCGAGCGCTCCACCGCGGGGCCCGGGTGCTGGTCCTCGACGAGCCGACCGCGGCGCTCGGGGTGAAGCAGACGGGGATCGTGATCGACCAGATCGAACGGGCGCGGGATCGCGGGGTCGGGATCCTGCTGGTGACCCACGCGCCCCACGACGCCCACCCCCTGGGCGATCGCTACGTGGTGCTGCGGCGGGGTCGGGCGATCGCCGAGCGGGCGCGGGAGGAGGTGGGCGTGGAGGAGCTCTCCCGGCTGATGGCGGGGCAGGACGGAGCGTAGGGCTCAGGCCCGCAGTCGCTCGTCCAGCCGATCCAGCGCGCCGGCCAGGTCGGGCTCGAGCTCGAGCACCGGCGCCATCGGCTCGCTCCGCTGGCTGCGGATGCGCCGCGGCACGCTCTCGATCGTGAAGCGGGAGGGATCGAGGTCGCCGTCGACCTCGCGCCACCGCAGCGGGGTGGAGACGGGCGCCCCGGGCAGCGGCCGGGTGGAGTAGGGGGCGACCAGGAGCTTGCCGCGGCCGTTCTGCAGGTAGTCGACGTACACCCTCCCCTCCCGCTTCTCCGGGCTCCGCTCCACGGTGGCGGTCGCCGACCGCTCCTGCGCGACGACCCGCGCCAGCAGCTCGCCCAGCGTCCTCGTCTCCTCGTGGCCGACCTGCCGCCCCAGGGAGATCAGCACGTGGAGCCCGGTTGCGCCGCTCGTCTTCGCGAACGCCGGCAGCCCGATCTCCCGGCACAGCTCCCGGACGGCGCGAGCCACCTCCACCACCCGGGCGAACCCGGCCTCCCCCGGGTCGAGGTCGAGCACGCACCAGTCGGGCGCCTCCAGGGTGGTGGCGCGGCTCGACCACGCGTGGATCACGAGCGCGGCGGAGTTGGCCACCCACAGCAGCGACTCCACGTCGTCGAGCAGGAGGTAGTCGATCTCCCGCCCGGAGCCCTCGCTCCACACCGAGGCGGTGCGGAGCCAGTCGGGCGCCCCCCCGGGGGCGTTCTTCTGGAAGAAGGCGTCCCCCTCGATCCCGTCGGGATAGCGGGCGAGGGCCACGGGGCGGTCGCGCAGGAAAGGGAGCATCCGTTCGGCGACCGCCCGGTAGTAGTCCAGGAGATCCGACTTGGTGTGGCCGGCATCGGGCCACAGCACCTTGTCCGGGCTGGTGATCCGGACCTCGCGCTCCGGCTCGGGGCGCTCGGCCGCCGGGGGCTCCTCGAGCCGGGGGTGGACGTCGTCGCGGACGCACGCCTCCACCGGCTTCTCCTCGCGTCGGCGCACGAACACCGGGTGGCGCAGCATGCCCGCGTCGGTCACCTCCCGGTAGCGGACCTCGACGACGAGCGCGGGATCCACCCACCGGTGCCGCGCGTCGCGCGGCAGCTCGCTCCCCTCGGGTGCCCGGCAGGGCGGCTCGTCCCTCTGGAGCGGCTCGAGCGCGTCGGCGATGTCCGCGAGCTGGGCGTCGGAGAAGCCGGTGCCCACCCCGCCGGTCCACACCAGCTCCCCGTCGGCGTACTGGGCGAGCTGCAGCGAGCCGAACCCGATCCGCGATCCCTTCGGCTCGGTCCACCCGACCACGACGAAGTCGTCGGCCTTCACCGCCCGCACCTTCACCCAGTCGTTCGAGCGGCCCTCCCGGTAGGGGGAGTCCGCCCGTTTGCCCACCACCCCCTCCAGGTCGATCGCCATCGCCCGCTCCCAGGCGGCCTCGCCGTTCTCCTCCACGTGCTCGCTGTAGCGGATCGGTCCGGCGCTCGGCGCGATCTCGCGCAGGACCCGCTTCCGCTCGGCGAGGGGAAGAGCCCGCGCGTCGAGCCCCTCGCAGGCGAGCAGGTCGAACGCCCAGTAGGTGGCGGGAAGCTCCAGCGCGGCCCGCCGCACGTCCGCCGCCCGTACCAGCCTGCCCCGTCGCTGCAACCGGTCGAAGCTCGGCAGGCCCCGCTCGTCCTGGACCAGCACCTCCCCGTCCATGAGCAGCCCCTCGTACGGGAGGCCGGCGACCGCGCGGGCGATCTCGGGGAAGGTGGCGGTCAGGTCGTTGCCGTTGCGCGAGATCAGGACCGTCTCCCCCTCCCGCCGGCCGGCGAGGAGGCGGTAGCCGTCGAGCTTGAACTCGAAGACCCACCCCGGCCTCGAGAATGGCTCCTCGCGGGAGACGGCGAGCATCGGGGAGACCTCGCGCGGGTCGACGTCGGCCTCCTCGGCGCCCGCCTCCGCCAGCGCCGAGGCGATCGCGGCGGCGCGCTCGGAGGCCCGCGGAAGCTCGTCCACCTCGAGGCCGCTGAAGATGGAGTCGGTGGACCAGATCCGCTGGCCCCGCTCGTCGGCGAAGGCGTCGCGCTCCTTGAGCAGGAGCCACGCCTCCTCCTGCTCGTCCGTCCGCACCAGGGTCCACCGGCCCCGCAGCCGGTGCCCGCGCAGCTCGAACGAGAGCTTGCCGGCCTCCAGGCCCTCCTCGGGGTCCTCGACCGGGGTCCAGCGGCCCCGATCCCATACGATCACCGGACCCGCGCCGTACTCCCCCTCGGGGATCACCCCCTCGAAGTCGGCGTAGTCGAGCGGGTGGTCCTCCACCTTCATCGCGAGCCGGCGGTCGGAGGGATCGGGGGAGGGCCCCTTCGGGATCGCCCACGAGACGAGCGCGCCGCCGAGCTCGAGCCGGAGATCCCAGTGGAGGCTCGTGGCGTGGTGGCGCTGGACGACGAAGATACGCCCCCCGCTCGGAAGCGTTGACTCGAACGGTTCGGGGGACCGCTCCCGGTCGCGTTTCTCCCGGTATCTCTCCAGACGGCTCACGGGAGGGAAGGTAGCAGACGACCGCCCCGCTTGCGGTCGCGGAGCGGAACTCGGTAGGATGGAAACCGTCATGGATCCGCGTGCCCGCTCGACCGGCTACTCCACGCGCGAGGTGGCCGAGATCCTCGGCCTCTCCGCCTCCCGGATCCGATCCTGGGCGCGCTCGGGCCTCCTCTCCCCGGACCGGGGACCGCGCGCGGGATACCGCTTCGGCTTCCGGGACGTCGTGCTGCTCCGGGTCGTGCGCGACCTCCAGGCCGGACGCGTCCCTGCCCGAAAGATCCGCCGCGCGCTGGCCCGGCTCCGGGCGGTTCTTCCGGAGGGGCGGCCGCTCTCCTCGCTACGCCTCGCCACCGATGGCGAGCGGGTGCTGGTACGTGACGACGAGGGGTCCTGGGACGCGGAGTCGGACCAGCGCGTGATGGAGCTCGGGGTCGGCGAGCTCGCCGAGCGTGCCGCCCCCTACGTCGCCGGAACCGTGGAGGCGAAGCGCGAGCGCGGACTCGACGCCGACGCCTGGTACAACGTGGCCGTCGAGCTCGAGACGGTGAGCCTCCAGGAGGCGATCAAGGCCTACCGGGAGGCGCTGGCCCTCGACCCGGCCCACGCCAGCGCCCACATCAACCTGGGGCGACTGCTCCACGAGAGCGGCGATCCCGCGGCCGCCGCCGGGCACTACCGCAGCGCGATCGCCGCCGATCCCCAGAGTGCGATCGCCGCCTACGACCTCGCCATCGCGCTGGAGGACGTGGGCGACGTCGAGGAGGCGATCGGCCTGTACCGCCGTGCGGTGCGCCTCGAGCCCGACTACGCGGAAGCCCATTACAACCTCTCCCGCCTCTACGAGCGGGTGGGCGAGGATCGAAAGGCGTTCCGCCATCTGCTCCGGTACCGGCGGATCGCCGGCTCGGCGTGAGCGGATCCCGGGCGGAGCGGTTCCGCCGCGCGCGCGGCGATCCGGCCCTGGCGGTGCTGGAGGGTTTCCACGCGCTCAAGCACGCCCTGCGTTTCGGCGCCGAGATCGAGGAGGCGGCGACCCGGGACCCCGATTCCCTGGAGCGTCTGGCGACCTCGCTTGCGCCCGACGTCGCGGGGGCGATCTCCGGTCTGGCCGAGCCGGTGGAGGAGGACGTCTTCGAGCGGCTCGTGCCGCGCCCTCCGGCGACCGGCGTGGTGGCGATCGCGCGCCGCCCCCCGGTGGACCCCGACGGGGTCGCCGCCTCCGGTTCGGAGGAGCCCCTGGTCCTGCTCGACCGGCCTCGCCGTCTCGGCAACGTCGGAGCCGCCGTCCGGGTAGCCGCGGCGGCGGGCGCCGCCGGGGTTCTCGCCACCGGGCGCCACGACCCGTGGCACCCGGCGGCGCTGCGCGGCTCCGCGGGCCTCCACTTCGCTCTGCCGGTCGCGCGGGTCGACGCCCTCCCGGAGGGCGATCGCCCCCGGGTGGCGATCGACCCCGAGGGGGAGCCGATCTCCCCGGGCGTGGTCCCGGCAGGGGCGGCGCTCCTCTTCGGCACCGAACGGTGCGGGCTCGACGAGGCCACGGCGGAACGCGCCGAGCGCCGGCTCGCCATCCCGATGCGGCCCGGCGTCTCGAGCCTCAACCTCGCCACCGCGGTCGCGGTGGTCCTCTACGCCTGGCGGTTCGCCCGATGACGAGCGGGAACCCGCCGGACCGTCGGGTGCTGCCGTTCCCCCGCGCGCGGAAGCTCGTGATCGACGCCTGCCGGTACGGCAAGCGGAAGAACACGATCCGGGGACTCCTCTCCATGGACGTGACCGAGCCCCGGCGTCGGATCGCCGAGCTGGAGGAGCGGACCGGAGAGCGAATCTCGTTCACCGCCTTCGTGATCCACTGCCTCGCCGCCGCGGTGGCCGAGGATCGCACGCTCCACGCCTACCGCGACTGGAGGGGCCGCCTGGTGGTCTTCGACGACGTCGACGTGAACGCGATCGTGGAACGGGAGGTGGAGGGGGCGAAGATGGGCGTCGTCCACTTGATCCGGGCCGCCGATCGGAAGGGCGTGAAGGAGATCCACGCCGACCTACTGGCCGCCCGCGCCCGCCCGGTCCGGACTCGGGAGCACCCGTTCTGGCGCGCCTACCTGGCCCTCCCGGGCTTCGTCCGGGGGTGGATCTGGCGGATCGCGGGCCGCTTTCCCAGCGTGGTGAAGCGGGCAGGCGGCACCGTGGCGATCACCGCGGTCGGGATGCACGCGCGCGGCGGCGGGTGGGGGATCGGGATCGGCTCCCACACGCTGGGGCTCACCCTGGGCGGGATCGAAACCCGCCCGAGGGTGGTGGAGGACGAGATCGTGGTCCGGGAGATGCTGGACGTCACCTGCGCCTTCGACCACGACGTGATCGACGGCGCGCCCGCGGCCCGCTTCACGCGGCGGCTGAAGGAACGGGTCGAGCGCGGGGACGGGCTGCCGGAGGCGAGACGATGACGACGACACGACCGGCCCTGATCGCTCTGGCGGCGGTGCTCTCGATCGGCGGGCTCGTCCTCGCCGCGCCCCGCTTCCTCGTCGAGGAGCTCGACCGCCGCGCCGGGGAGGTCCTCTTCTCGCTGGACGCGACCCGGCCGGTGCTCGCCCTCACCATCGACGACGGGCCCTCCCGGCACACCGGGGAGATCCTCGACCTGCTCGACGCCCACGGGGTCGAGGCCACCTTCTTCCTGATCGGCGAGCGCGTCCGTGCGCGGCCCGACGTCGTGCGCCGGATCGTCGCCGAGGGCCACGAGATCGCCAATCACGCCATGGAGGACCGCACCAGCGTGCTGCTCGGGGAGGAGGAGTTCGAGCGACGTCTGCTGGATGCGGACCGGATCCTCTCCCGCTTCGACGAGCCCGAGTGGTTCCGTCCCGGCGGGGGATGGTTCGACGGCGGGATGGTGCGGCGCGCGCGGCGGGCGGGGTACCGGGTCGCGCTCGGCTCGATGCTTCCGATCGACGCCTGGCTGCCCGTCGCCCCCGTCGTCGCGGAGTACGTGGAGTACCACGCCCGTCCGGGCGCCATCCTGATCCTCCACGACGGCCCGGACCGGGGCGCGAAGACGGTCGAGGTGCTCCGCGAGCTTCTCCCCGCCCTGGAGCGGAAGGGGCTGGATGCGACCACGCTGAGTGGAGTGGTCGGAGCGACGGAGGGCTAGCCCCGGGCCCTCCCGGAGAGGATCTCTCGCGCCCGGGCGAGCCGCTCGCGGTTGCCCACCTCGAGCCAACGCGCGTCGCCGGCGTCCCAGGGAGCGATCCGCCTCCCCGCCTCCACGAGATCGAGATAGGCGCGGACGATCGAGAACGCCCCGCTCCGGTCGACCCGCCCGAAGAACGCGGGCTCGATCACGTGGACCCCGGCGAAGGGCCACCGGCGGACGGGGCCGGCAGCCTCGCGGACCCGCTCCGACGCGCCGGTGGCGGCGTTCTCCCAGCCGAGCAGGCCCGCCTCGTCGAACAGGAGCGTCCGGTCGGTGTCCCGGCGCTGGACCGCCAGGGTGGCGATCGCGTCATCCTCGCGGTGGGCGGCATACAGCGCCTCCAGGTCCAGATCGCTGATCACGTCCACGTTGTGGACGAAGAACGGCGCCTCTCCGCGGAAGTGGGGCTCGGCGTTCGCCACGCCCCCGCCCGTTCCCAGGAGCCCCTGCGGCTCGTGCGAGACCCGGACCTCGGCTCCGTAGTCGACCGTGGCGAGGTGGCGCTCGACCGCGCCGGCGAGGTGGTGGACGTTGACGATCAGCCGGTCGGCGCGGGCGGCCACGAGCCGGCGGGCTACCCGATCGAGCATCGGGACCCCGTCGACCTCCACCAGCGCCTTCGGCGTCGTCTCGGTGATCGGGCGAAGCCGGGTCCCCCGCCCCGCCGCGAGAATCATCGCGTCCACGCGTCCTCCTCGGCGATCCGCGGCCAGCGCGGCTCCTCGCGGTGGACGATCCGGACCCGGACGTCGGGGAAGCGCTGCTCGATCCGCCCCGCGATCCGCTCCACCAGATAGACGGATCGGTGCCGGCCGCCGGTGCAGCCGTAGGCGACCGAGAGGCTCGTGAACCCCCGCCGGCGGTACTCCTCGACCTGGGCCTCCACCAGCTCCGCCGTCCGCTCCAGGAAGGCCGCCACGGAGGGCCGTTCCTCGAGCCACCCGGCCACCGCCTCGTCCAGGCCGGTCCGGTCGGCGTGCTCCTCCTCGCGGCCGGGGTTGGGGAGCCCGCGGCAGTCGAAGACGAAGCCGCCGCCGTGGCCGGCGGCGTCCTCGGGGTACCCTCCCTCGTAGCTGAAGCTGGTGAGGTACACCGTGAGGCCCGCTTCCTCGACGTCCGGCTCCCCGGAGCCCTCCCACTCCTCGACGATCCGCTCGAAGGCGGCCTGCATCTCGGGGAGCTCGACGGGGAGGCCCCGCTCGAGGATCCGCCGGAGGTTCGCTGCGGCGTAGGGAACGCTGTGGAGGAACCGGGCCTTCCGCTCGTAGAAGCCGCGGTAGCCGTAGGCGCCCAGCGCCTGCGCGATGCGGACGACGACGTAGCCCCGATAGTGGGCGCGGAAGGCCTCGCGGTCCACCTCGCGTCGCTCCTCGAGCCGGTCGAGGTAGTGCTCGAGCAACGACGCCCGCGTCTCCTCCGGCAGGTCCGCCTTGGCGTCGTACAGGATCGAGGCGACGTCGTAGTGGAGCGCCCCCCGGCGGCCGCCCTGATAGTCGAGGAACCACGGCGAGCCCTCCCGCACCATCACGTTGCGGGACTGGAAGTCGCGGTACAGGAAGAAGGAGGTGTCGGCCTCCAGCAGGAAATCGGCCAGGGCGTGAAAGTCGGTCTCGAGGCGCTGCTCGTGGAAGGGGATCCGGGCGAGCTTCAGGAAGTGGTACTTGAAGTACGCGAGGTCCCACAGGATCGACTGACGGTCGAAGGCCGCTCGCGGGTAGGCGAGATCGTAGTCGACGACCCGGTCGCCCTCGATCTGGAAGCGGATCAGCTCCTCGAGCGCCGCGCGGTAGACGGCGAGGATCTCCTCGGGAGCGCGCTCCCCCTCGCGGCGGGCCTCCTCGAGCAGGTCGAACAGCGTGGTGTCGCCGAGATCCTCCATGATCCACACCCCGGCCTCCTCGTCGGCCGCGTGGATCTCCGGTACCGGCAGGCCGATCGAGCGGAACGCGCGGCTGAACGAGAGAAAGGCCCGGTTCTCCTCGCGGTCGGGTCCGAGCGCGGCGACCGCGGTCTCGCCACCGGGCCCGATCAGGCGCCAGTAGCGGCGCCGCGAGCCGTGGGCCGCGACGTCCTCCACCGACTCGGGAGGAGCGCCGAAGCGCCTCTCGAAGAAGTCGAGGGCGGGGTCCGGAACGTCGGGCATCGGAGTGGGAACCTCGGGCCCGCGCGGGGACCGGGCAAGCGCCTCGGTCGGCCGGCCGCACCGGCTCCGGTCGTAAGATTCCCTCTTGGATCGCGCCCCTCCGCGCCGTAAGATGAACCATGGAGCAGACCGGAAAGGGAGGAAGCATGCGCCGGGACGACCGAACGCCGGCCGGAGCGCGCCGATGACCCGGGAGCCGGAGCGGCTCGCTTCGCAGGCCCGCATCGTCGCCCTCGCCCTGGCGGCGGGCGCCCTCGTGACCGCCGGCGTTGCGGTGGCTCTCGTCGACGGCGGCCCGATCGCCGATCTCGGCCCCGGGACCGACCGGCTCCTCCTGCTGGGGTGGGCCGGGGTGACGCTCGGGTGCGCGGCGGCGTGGTACGCGCTGTGGCGCAGGGCGAAGGACCTGGGCACCTCGACCGCGGGCCTCCGGCGCGTCCACGGCGACGGGGAGGCACCCGGTCCCGGGCGGGCCTTCGGCTCGCTCGTGGCGGCGTGGGCCGTGCTCGAGGCCTCCGCGGTTCTCGGCGCGGTGGTGTACATGATGACCGCGCGCGGCGCGGCCCTGGCGGGAGGCTTGCTGGTGATGGCGCTCGGAATGGCGCTCTCCTTTCCGCGATCGGAGTGGTTCGCCCCGTTTCGGGGGCACGAGTTGCCGGAGGGTCCGGAGCGACGACCGGGATCGGAGAGGGAGGAGACACGATGACGAGCGAGGAGAGGCGGAGCCGCTCACCGCGGATCGAGGAGATCTCGTGGGGCGAGCTCCGAGTCGAGGGGCGGGACGCCCCGTACAAGGACGCCAAGCTGTGGCCGGGCGGCTCGCGCGAATGGGACTGGAACGAGACCGGGACCGGGCACGTGCCCGGCGTCCAGCCGGCCGACGTCGAGGAGCTGTTGGAGCACGGGGCCGAGACGGTGGTCCTGGGGCGCGGGATGATGGGGGCCCTCCAAGTGAAGGAGGAGACCCTCGAGATGCTCGAAGATCGGGGCGTCGACGTCCACGTGGAGCGCACGAAGGAGGCGGTCCGCCGGTACAACGAGCTCGCCGCCGCCGAGCCGGTCGGCGCGCTGATCCACTCGACGTGCTGAGCGCCGCGTGGCGTCCGAGGTGAGGAGCGCGACCTTCGCCGCGGGGTGCTTCTGGGGCGTGGAGCGGGAGCTCCGCCGCCTGGAGGGCGTGGTGGACGCCGAGGTGGGGTACACCGGCGGGAGCGTGGAGGACCCCTCCTACGAACAGGTGTGCGCCGGCGGGACCGGCCACGCCGAGGCGGTGCGCGTAGAGTACGACGAGGAGAAGATTTCCTACGAGGAGCTCCTCGACGCCTTCTTCGAGATCCACGATCCCACCCAGGTGAACCGCCAGGGTCCCGACGTGGGCGAGCAGTACCGCTCGGCGATCTTCGTCCACGACTCCGACCAGGCGGCCGCCGCCCGTCGGGCGATCGCCGAGCGGGAGGATCGCCACGACCGCCCGATCGCCACGCGGATCGAGCCCGCCGGTTCCTTCTGGCGGGCCGAGGAGTACCACCAGCGGTACCACGAGAAGCGCCGAAGGAGAGGGGGAATGCGTTGGTCGACATCCTGAGCCCGCCGCTCCGCCGCTCGCGGGAGCACCGGATGATCGCCGGGGTGATGGGCGGGATCGCCGAGCACTTCGACCTGAACCTCACGCTGCTTCGGATCCTGTACGTGGTCGTGTCGGTCGTATCGGTCGCCTTCCCCGGAATCGTCGTCTATCTGATCCTGTGGCTCCTGATCCCGAAGCGGAAGGCGGGGGAGGAGCCGCCGCGGGCGGGATGAGCGGCACCGCCGACGCCGCGGCCCACGAGGAGGTGAAGCGTCGCGCGATGGACCTGCTGGCGCGCCGCGAGCACTCGGTGAAGGAGCTCGCGGAGAAGCTCGAGCGGAGGACCGACGCCGACTCCTCGACCGTCCGGTCGGTGGTCGAGGATCTCGCCGACAAGGATCTCGTCAGCGACGAGCGTTTCGCCGCCGCCTACGCCCGCGACGCGGTCCGGCTCAACCCGAAGGCCTCCCGGCGGATCGTCTCCGAGCTCACCCGCAAGGGTGTGCCCGCCCGGGTCGCCGCGCCGGCGGTGGAATCGGCGTTCGAGGAGGAGGAGGTCGACGATCGCTCGCTCGCCTTCCGCCTCGCCGAGACGTATCGGGGCAGGCTCGAGGACGAGCCCCCCGCGACCCAGTGGCGGCGGCTCGCCGGATACCTCCAGCGGCGGGGATTCGGCGGAGGCCTCGTCTACGACGTGTGCGAGGCGCTTCTGCCCGAGGCGGGGGAAGGCGGGCGATAGGCCCTCCCCTTTGGCAGGTCCCTGGCGCGGTGGATACTTTTTCTCCCCGTGACCGGCAACGAGATCCGCCAGCGCTTCCTGGACTATTTCGTCGCGAAGGGGCACACCCGCGTGGCCTCCGCCCCCCTCGTACCCCGTGACGACCCCACGCTCCTGTTCGTCAACGCCGGCATGGTGCCCTTCAAGGACGTCTTCACCGGCGAACGCTCGCTCGAGTACGACCGGGCCTGCTCGTCGCAGAAGTGCCTCCGGGTGTCGGGCAAGCACAACGACTTCGAGAACGTGGGCCACACCCCCCGCCACCACACCTTCTTCGAGATGCTCGGCAACTTCTCCTTCGGCGACTACTTCAAGCGGGAGGCGATCGCGTTCGCCTGGGAGTTCCTGGTCGACGAGCTCGGCCTTTCGCCCGAGCGGCTGTGGGCCAGCGTCCACGAGGACGACGACGAGGCCGCCGCGCTGTGGCCCGAGGTGACCGGGATCCCCGCCGGCCGCGTGGTGCGCCTCGGCGACAAGGAGAACTTCTGGGCGATGGGCGACACCGGCCCGTGCGGGCCGTGCAGCGAGGTGTTCTACGACTTCGGCGACGAGTACGGCGAGGGCACGCCGGAGACGAACGAGGAGCGCTACCTCGAGGTGTGGAACCTCGTGTTCATGCAGTTCGAGCGGAAGGCGGACGGCACCCAGGTGGAGCTGCCGAACCCCTCGGTCGACACCGGGATGGGGCTCGAGCGGATCGCCGCGGTGATGCAGGGGGTCTACTCCAACTACGACTCCGATCTGTTCACGCCATACATGGCGCGGACCGCTGAACTGTTCGACGCCTACAAGTCCGGCTACGAAGAAGGAGAGGAACCGGTCTTCTTTCGGGTCCTCGCCGACCATGCGCGAGCGACCACCTTCCTGATCGGCGACGGCGTCTACCCCTCGAACGAGGGGCGGGGCTACGTGTTGCGGCGGATCGTCCGCCGCGCCGTCCGCCACTACTGGAGCCTGGGGACGCGGGAGCCGATGCTCCACCGCCTCGTGGAGACGGTGGTCGACGTCATGGGCGACGCCTATCCCGACCTGGTCGAGCAGGAGGGACAGATCCGGACCATCTGCGAGGCGGAGGAGGAGCGGTTCCTCCAGACGATCGACCAGGGGATGGAGATCCTGGAGAGGGTGATCGAGGACACCCCCTCCGGCGAGCCGATCCCCGGTGCGGAGGTGTTCCGCCTCCACGACACCTTCGGCTTCCCCCCGGACCTGACCGCGCTGATCGCCCGCGAGCGGGGCCACGGCATCGACCACGCCGGATACGAGACGCACATGGAACGCCAGCGCGAGCGGGCCCGCGCGGCGGGCGGACTCGGCGAGGAGGAGCGCGACGCGTTCGAGGCCTCCCTGGAGGAGGCGGGGGTCGAGTCGGAGTTCGTGGGTTACGACGAGCTGTCGATCGACACCGTGGTGGAGCGGGTGGAGCGCTCGGACGACCGTTTCCGCCTGGTGCTCCGCAGGACCCCGTTCTACGCGACCGGCGGGGGGCAGGTGGCCGACGCCGGCCACGTGGAGGGCGACGCCTTCCGGCTCTCGGTGGTCGACGTGGAGCGCCACGGGGACGTGTTCGCCCCGGTCGTCGAGCTGGTCGAGGGCGAGCCCGACCGGGTCGTCGCCGGGGCCGAGGTGCACGCCGCCGTCGACCGCGAGGCCCGCCGCGACACCGAGCGCCACCACACCGTCACCCACGTCGTCCACGCCATCCTGCGGGACCGCCTCGGCCACCACGTCCGGCAGGCGGGCTCGCTGGTGGCTCCCGACCGGATGCGGTTCGACTTCTCCCACCCGAAACCGCTCGACCCCGAGGAGATCCGCGAGATCGAGGACGCGGCGAACCGGTGGGTGCTGGAGGACCTGCCCGTGGGCCGGCGGCGCATGGAGTACGAGGAGGCGCGGGCGCAGGGCGCGATGGCGCTGTTCGGGGAGAAGTACGGCGAGGTGGTCCGGGTGGTGACGATCGGCGACGGCCAGTCGATCGAGCTGTGCGGCGGCTGCCACGTCCGCCGGACCGGCGAGATCGGGCCGGTGAAGTTCGTCTCCGAGTCGAGCGTGGCCGGCGGGGTGCGGCGGATCGAGGTCGTCGCCGGCTTCCGCGCGCTCGAGGAGTTCCGGCGCCGGGAGGACATCCTCTCCGAGGCGGCCCGCCGCCTCCGGGTCTCCCCGAGCGAGCTGCCCGGGCGCCTCGAGCACCTCCTCGAGGAGAAGCGCGAGGTGGAGGAGCGCCTCGAGGAAGCCCGCCGGGAGGCCCTCGAGGGGGGCGCGCCCGAGGAGCGCTCGACCGTGGTCGACGGCGTGGAGGTGCTCACCCTGCGGGCGCGCCCGGTCTCGATGGACGACTTCCGCTCCATCGGCGACGCGGTCCGCGACCGGCTCGACAGCGGGGTGGGTGTGGTGGGGGCCGCCATGGACGGCAAGGCCCACCTGATCGCGGTCGTCACCGACGATCTGATCGAGGCGGGCACGATCGGCGCCAACGCGGTGATCCAGGACCTCGCCCGGGTGATCGGCGGCGGGGGAGGGGGCCGGGACCACCTCGCCCAGGCGGGCGGCAAGGACGTCGACAAGCTCGAGGAAGCGCTGGAGAAGGCCCCCGGAATCGTACGTCGCATCCTCGAGTCGTGAGCGGGGTGGACCCCGAGCGGGATCCGCGCGCCGTCGAGGCCACGGCCCGCGCGCTCGCCGACTGGATCTCCACGTTCCCGATGTCGGGAGAGCTGGGGGCGGCGATGGCCGAGGCGTGCGACGCCGGCGCCCCGTGGCCCGCGGGCGTCGCGGCGACGGCCGCCCGCGCCGCGGGATGGCGCGACGAGGAGACGATGGCGTGGGCGATCGGGGTGGGCGCGCTGGCGGGGGCGCTCGAGGCGGCCCGGGCCAGCCTGGAGCACGGGTCGGGGATCGCCGGGAGCGAGCCCGACTCCACCGCGGACGGCCCCGCCCGTGAGCTGCTCGCCGCCGACGGCCTGATCGCGGCCGCACACGAGGCGCTCTCCTCGCTCGATCCCGAGCGCCTCGAGGTCGCCCTCCGGGCGGTGGAGGAGGAATTCGGAGACGGTGGTCCCTGGAGGGCCCTGGACGTGGACCGGCCCCGGCCGGGGTGGCCCTGGCTCGTCGCGGTGGCGGTCGGTCCGGCCGCCGCCGATCCCGTCGGTCCCTGGGCGGAGGTGCGCGCCGCCTGGCGCTCGGCCTATCCGGCCGGCTCCGGAGAGCCCCGCCCCGCCGATCTCGAGACGCTCGCCGGGCCCCTCGCGCTGGAGGAGTCCGCCCGCGCGCTGCTCCGCGCCGCCGCCGAGGCCGCCTCGCGGCCGGCGGAGCGCTGAACCCGACGCGCGAGGCGCGTCAGGCAGCCGAGCCTACGTTCGGGCGCGGGTGAGGAGCACCAGCCCGATCACCAGGAACACCCCGTTCGCGAGCCAGGCCGCCGCCGCCGGTGGCAGGCCGCCGCCGTAGCCGACCCCCTGGCCGATCCGCAGGAACCCCCAGAAGACGATCGTCAGGAACAGCGCGAAGCCGAATCCCGCGGCCGCGCCGCTCTGGCGCCCGGCGTGGGTGGCGGCGCCGACGAGGGCGATCCCGAAGATCGCGACGATGAAGTTGGCGAAGGGGTAGGCGAGCTTCATCTGGAGGTCGACCCGCTCCTTGCGCGTTTCTGCCCCGAGCCGCTCCCGGCGCTCGATGTACTCCTCGAGTTCCAGGTATCCCATCTCCTCCGGGTCCTTCTCCTGCACCAGCAGCTGCTGAGGGGTGTCCTCGAGGAAGGGGGAGCGGAGGATCTCGAAGGCGTACATCTCCTCCTTCGCCTCCGCGGGGGCGGTGTCGGCCGGGGCGGTGTCGGCAGTGGCGCGGGAGTTGGGGGCGGTTTCGGCCGGGAACGGTTCGGCGGGGGCCGGACGGGAGTCGGGGAAGACCCGCATCTCCCCGTTGCGGAGCACCCACGTCTCCGTGGCCGGCTCCCACACCATCTGGGGCGCGTTGATCCGGACGAAGGTGCCGTCGGGGTAGTGGCGCTGGATCTCGACCTGGTCGGCGTTGCTGGCGCCGTCCTCGACGAACAGCGAGCGGACGATGTAGGTGTACCCCTCCTCGTTCTGGTAGACGAATCGCCCGCGGTAGTTCTGGATGTCCTCGCCGCCGCGCCCGAGGATCTGCTCGTCGTAGACGTCGTTGGCCTGCTCGATCAGCCCGGGCAGCCACGTCTCGCTCACGACCAGCACGCCGAGGCTCAGCAGGAACGCGAAGGCGGCGATCGGGGCGGAGATCCGGTACAGGCTCAGCCCGCTCGCCTTCATCGCGGTGAGCTCGCCGTGGCGGCCGAACTCGCCGATGGTGAGGATCGTCGCGATCAGGACCGCCATCGGGAGCGTGATCAGCAGGTTGTAGGGCGCCTCGAGGAGGTAGTACTCGGCCACGTCCCGCCACGCCGCCTCGTGGTCGAGGTAGACGTCGATGTGGTCCATCAGATGGACCATGATCGTGATCGCCGCGAGGGCGAACAGGGCGACCGTGAGGACCCGGAGGAACTGCGCCATGAGATAGCGGTCGAGCAGGCGCGCGAAGATCATCGGGCTCGCCCCCCCCCGCCGGGTTCCTCCTCCTCTTCCGCGCGGCTGCGGCCCGGCCCCCATCGGGGCAGCCGCAGCCGCCGGCCCGCGGTCTCCCGCGCGGTCCGCTGCAGCAGCCACAGGCCCACCCCGAAGAAGGCGAGGTTCGCCAGCCACATCGCCAGCCACGGCGGAAGGAGCCGCCGGTCGGCGAGGTCTTCGCCCCCCGTAAGGGCCAGGTAGTAGAAGACGAATACGATGGCGCTCAACCCCAGCGCGAACCCGTAGCCTCCACGCTTCACGCGCACCCCGATGGGGGCCCCGATCAGAACGAACACGATGCACGCCACCGGGATCGCGAACTTCTTGTGGTACTCCACGAGAAAGGAGTTGCGCTGGCGCTGGGCGTAGTCGATCCCCTCGTGGGTTCGCCGCACCACGCTCACCCGGTACCGCGCCTGGTCGAGCGGATCCCGGAACCGGATGGAGCGCTGCGCGACGGTGTCGGCGGCGGCGATCGCGAAGGTGTCCTGGAGAAGGGTGGCGACGTGGGCGGTGGCGGCGGCCTCGAGCTCGTCTCTGGCCTGGAGGATCTTCCGCTCCTCCCCGCGGACGTGGGACATCAGCGTTCCCAGATCCATCTCGCGGTCGCTGCGGAGCCTCGCGTACTCGCTCGACCGGTCGAGCTTGGAGCCGACGTTCTGGAGCACCAGCCGCTGCTGCTCGAAATGGAGCACCTCGTACTCGCCCGGCTTGGAGATGTTCCGGTGATGGACGGTGCCGTTCCAGAGGGTGAGCACGGCGTCCTCCCCGGTGGGCGTGTACTCGAGCCGCCCGGAGTCGGCGAGGATCGTTCGTTGCCGCTGCAGGTCGGTCATGTCGTAGATCCGGAGGCCGTACATCGTGTCCGTCTCGCGGTCGATCTCGTCGGGGATCAACCGGTAGTCGCCGAGCCCGGTCGGATCGTTGATCCGCTTCTCCTGCAGGACGAACGTCGGCTTGGTGCGCTGGATGTCCCCCATCAGGCGGGTGAGCCGGTGGTTGGCCTCCGGGAGGAGGGTGTCGTTGAGCCAGACGGTGGCGCCCGCGAGGAGGATTCCTCCCACCACGGTGGGGAAGAGGATCTGGTGGAAGGCCACCCCGTTGGCCTGGATCGCGGTGATCTCGTTGTCCCCCGCGAGCCGGCCGAACGCCGCCACCGTGGCCACCAGCGCCGCCATCGGGATCGTCAGCGCCACGGTAAGCGGAAGCGAGAGCACGAACACCTCCACGATCACCTCCGCCCCGAGCCCTTTGCCGGCCAGGTCCTGGAGCTGCCGGGCCACCTGGTTCATCAGCAGGATGGTGGAGAGGACCGTGAGGGCGAACGCGAAGGGCCCCAGATGCTCGCGGAAGGCGTACCAGGAGAGGGTCCTGGCGTTGAAGAGCTCGCGCCAGCGGCTCACGGGGCTCCCCTCACCGGTTGCTGGCCGAAGGTGCGCATCTATATTCTCGGACTCCCGAGGAAAGCCTCCCATCCCCCGTCCGGAGAAGCGGTTACGGACGTCTTTCGTCGACGATTCGACGACAAGCTAACGCCTGCTCTCGGGCCCGAACAGGCGCGAGGTCGTCGAGCCGAGTTGTCGAAATGATGATATATAATCATAAATGCCCGATCCGTGTCGCCGCCCTCTGGTCGGCGCTCCTGTTCGGCTCGCTGGCCGTGTCCGGCGGGGCGGAGGCCCAGGAGGTGGAGCGTCCGCGAACCCCCGCGCTCGAGCTGCGGCCCGCGCTCCCGATCGACGAGCTGGCCCGCCTGCCCGCCGACACCCTTCTTCGCGAGCCCCCCCTGCGCTACGACCCGTGGACGGGCCTGGTGCGGCGCCGCCTCGCGCCGGGTCCGCTCGGCCCCGGCGCGCTTCAACCCGTCGCCGGCATGGAGCTCCTCGACTACGTCGCGAGGCTGGGTGCGCGGGAGCGGGAGCGGCTGCGGGCCGAGCTGTGGGCCTCCGGTCCCCCGCCCGAGGGGCTGATCCCCGAGATCGAGGATCCGATCGACGTCCCCGAGCCGCTCGCCCGGGTGTTCGGCGAGGGGTCCCGCTTCGACATCGAGGGGAAGCTCCACGTCGGAGCGATCGGATCGCGCTCCACGCGCGATCCCGACCTTCGCTCCGAGCTCCTCAGACGCGCGGTCGGGGGCTTCGACCTCGACCTCGATCAGATCCTCGACCTCCGGGTCGTCGGCGCCATCGGGACGAAGCTCGACGTGGCGGTCGACTTCAACTCGTCGCGGGAGCTGGACTCGAAGCAGCTCATCTCCGCGAGATACACCGGCGCGGAGGACGAGATCCTGAAACGGGTGGAGGTGGGCGATATCGAGGTCTCGCTGCCCCGCTCCCGCTTCCTCGGGGCCGGGATCGCGCGGGGGACCTTCGGCGCCCAGATGGTGGCCGAGCTCGGCCCGGTGGACCTGCGGCTGCTCGGCTCCCGGAAGGAGGGGCGCTCGACCGAGCGCCGGCTCACGATCGCGCCGCGGGGCGAAGGGGTGCTGCAGGAGGTGGTCCTCGACATCAAGGACACCCAGTTCCAGGACGACCGCTTCTTCCTGCTGTTCCACCCCGACAGCCTGGAGGGATCCCGGATCGCCTACCCGAACCGCGGCACCCGGTTGCGGCGCCCCGCCTCCAGGCCCGCGGCGGGGAGCCTCGACGTGTGGCTCGACGACGGCAACCTGAGGAACAACCGGGAGCGGACCTCGAAGCGGGGGACCGCGTTCGTCGATCCCACCGATCCCGGCGCCTTCCCGGGGCAGTCGCGGCAGGGCTTCTTCGACCTGCTGGCGGAGGGCGAGGACTACGTGGTCACCGACGGGGTGGTCCTCCAGCTGAAGCGCCGGCTCGACGACGACGAGATCCTGGCGGTCTCCTACCGGACGGAGGGGGGCGAGCGGATCGGGTCTCCGCAGGGAGCCGATCGGCTCGCGCTGAAGCTGATCAAGCCGACGTCGCCGGACACCCTCGACTTCACCTGGGACTATACGCTCCGGAACGTGTACTCGCTCCGCGAGGCGGACATCCCGCTGGGCTCGCTCGAGCTGACGATCTACCGGGGGAACCGGGAGCTGAAGCGGACCTTCGAGCTCGTCGGCGGGGAGTCGAGGAAGTACTCCCGGATCTTCGGCGTGACCGACCGGAACGGCCGGGTCGCCGTACCCCGGATCCTGCGGGATCCGTTCGGCGGACCCTACCTGCTGGTGTTCCCGAACGTGCGGCCGTTCTTCCAGCCGACGGACGACGCCGGGGAGCCGATCGCCCTCGAGGTGCCCAACCGCCCGCTCTACTTCGACGACGACGATCGGCGCACCGCGCTCGACGACCAGGTGTACTTCATCGAGGCCGGCTACCTCTCCCGGGGCGGGATCAGCGGAGAGGTGCTGCTCGGTGCAGCGAACGTGATCGAGGGCTCGGAGACGATCTCGATCGGGGGCGAGGAGCTCGTCCGGGGAGAGGACTACCAGATCTTCTACGACCTCGGACGGGTGGTGTTCGAGGATCCCGCCGCGCTCGCCGAGCGCCATCCCGACGCTCCGGTCGACATCCGCTTCGAGGTGGCGCCGCTGTTCAACCTGGCCCCCACCTCGCTCATGGGCGCGGCGGGCACCTGGCGGCTCGGCGAGAACGCGGCGGTCAACTCCACCGTGCTCGTCCAGAGCCGGGAATCGCTGGCGAACCGACCGATCCTGGGGGACGAGCCCACCCGCACCCTGATCGGCGAGATCGACGCCGCCTGGGCGCGTCCGGTCCCGGCCCTCACCCGGTGGGTGGACGCGCTACCGGGGCTCGAGACGGAGGAGCCCTCCTCGCTCGAGCTCCGGGGCGAGCTCGCGTGGAGCCGGCCCGACCCGAACACCGCCGGGCGGGTCTTCCTGAACGACTTCGAGAACGTCGAGATCGCCAGGCGGATCGGGCTGTTCTTCCGAGACTGGAGCTTCTCCTCGGTTCCCTCGGCCACTCCGCTCGACCCCGGCTCGATCGGCTCCGCGGCGTGGTTCACCTTCGCGGTCGCCTCCCGGGAGGTCACCCCCGACGTCCGGGGCTTCGATCGCGGCGAGAACCTCTTCGTGGTCCGCCTCGATCCCGCGGGGGCCACCCCGGCCGCGCGCCGCGCCTCGTGGCGATCGATCCACACGGTGATCTCCACCGCCGGGGAGGACCTCCGCCGGCAGGAGTTCGTCGAGTTCTTCGTGCGGGGCGACCGGGGTACCATCCTGGTGGACCTCGGCGAGGTGGACGAGGACGCGGTCCGGGTCGACGAGACCGGGGCGAGGGTGGGCGTGGGCGAGCTCGATACCGAGGAGACGAATCCGGACACCCGCGACAACAACCTCGACGTGGGCGAAGACACCGGGCTCGACGGGGTGTCCGGGGACGACGGGCTCGCCGTGCCCGGCGACGTCGGCAACGACGATTTCGACCGCTCCTTCCGCGACGGGTTCCCGGCGAACCCGAACGGGACCGAGGGCAACAACACCCTCGACACCGAGGACAACGACTTCGACGGGATCCTCGACCGGGTGGAGAACGTGCTGCGGTGGGAGGTCGACCTCTCCGACCCCCGCTTCGAGGTGCCCGGCAGCCGCACCGTCACCGGCTTTCGGAAGATCCGCCTTCCGCTGGTTCGCCCCGACGCGAGGATCGGGAGCGCGGACGGCCGGGAGGTGCGGGTCCTCCGGCTCACGTTCACCGAGGTGGAGCGGCGCACCGACTTCGAGATCGCCGGCCTCGAAGTCGTCGGGTCGACCTTCCTGAAGCGGGGTATCGTGCGCGCCGACTCCGTTCCGATCGCGGGCCCCGACTCCGACAGCCTCCGGATCTCCGCGATCAACGACCTGGAAAACCCCGACTACTTCAGCCCACCCGGCGTGGTGGCGCTCCAGGATCGGGCCGATCAGGTGGCCGGGATCGACGACGTGGTGCGGGAGCAGTCGCTCGAGCTTTCGTGGTCGGGTCTGCCCCCGGGGGCCCGCGGAGCGATCTTCCGTCCCCTGTTCGACCGTGAGTCGTACATCGACTACGACGAGATGCGGGTGTGGGTGCAGGGACGGGGCGGGGAGGCCGGGCGGGAGCCGGAGTTCTTCGTCGCCTTCGGCCTCGACACCCTCAACGTCTACGAGTACGGGGCCCCGCTGGCCGACGGGGCGTGGCGGGAGCACCGGATCGACTTCGCCGTCTTCACCGAGTTGAAGGCGGCGCTTCTCGACAGCCTCCGGAGCGCCGGCGCCGCGACCGGGACGAAGGTGAGCGAGGACGGGCGCTACCGGGTGCGGATCGCGAACCCCTCGGCCCCGCCGCCGACGCTCACCGACGTGGGCCAGCTCACCATCGGGGTGGAGAACGCCACCGGGGCTCCGGTGACCGGCTCCTTCTGGATCGACGAATGGCGGCTCGCCTCGCCGGTGCGCGAGGGGGATCTGGCGCGGTACGTCCGCGGGGATCTCCGGGTGGCCGATCTGGGCGACGTGGCGGTCTCCTGGGAGAGCCGGGGTCCACGGTACCGGGACTTCGGCGCCCGCCGCACCGACTTCGGAACCGGGACTCTCGACGTGAGCGCGAGCCTGCGGCTGGGGAGGTTCCTGCCGGAGGCGTGGGGCGTCGCCATGCCGCTCACCTGGAGCCACTCCGGACGAAGCGCGGAGCCGCTGTTCCGGGTGGGAGGGGACATCCGCCTGGAAGAGGGGAGCGCGCTCCAGGACGAACAGACCCGCACCGACGCCCGGGACGTCGTCACCCTGCGGGCGTTCCGGACCGGGCGGTCGGAGAACCCGCTGGTGGCGGCCACCGTGGATCGGCTGGAGGCTCGCCTCACCTGGCGGCGCGAGTCGCTCGGATCGGTGGATCTCGACTCCGACCGCGATCGCGTGGACCTCTTCGTCGGGTATCGCGGCGGGTTCGACAGGCGGCCCGTGCCGATCGGGTTGGGGTGGCTGAAGAGCCTCCCGCTGCCGGACGCGATCAAGCGGAGCCCGGGGTTCCGCCGGCTCGCCGAAGCCGAGCTCAACGTGGCGCCGGCGAGCGTGAGCATGAGCGCCGAGTCCGTCTTCGAGGAGCGGAACCGGGACAAGACGCTCGTCGACGGGACGCTCTCCGGGGAGCGGGAGTTCACCGCGGACACCACCCGGACCCTCGCCGGGCGGGCCCGGATCTCGTTCCAGCCCTTCGCCTCGATGCGGGCCAGCCTGGGGATGGACGACCGGCGGGATCTCAACTTCCCGGAGACGGTGGTCGAGCGGGGCGCCCTGGGGGTGGGCGCGCTCAGCACCCGATCGTTCGACTTCGACTGGGCCCCCCCGGTGGCCGCGTGGCTGGTTCCCCACTACCGCTACGCCAGCAGCTACTCCCGTGATCACACCCGGGAGGCGAGCCGGGCGCTCGACAGCCTGGACCTGCGGGACTTCTCCGTCACCACCAGCCAGAGCCTCTCGGTCTCGCTGGTGACGCGCGAGCTCGTCGGGGCCTTCGCCGACGGGGACGCCGGGGCCGCCTGGTGGGAGCGGGCGTTCGAACCCGTCCGTTTCGACGTGCGGCGGCAGGAGACGGTGGCGTACGTCCAGGAGGAGGAGGACCCCGGGTTCGGATTCTCCTTCGGGTTCGGAGACCTGGGGAGCGCGGCCGGGGCGGATCCCCTGAACCTGAGCCGCAACGAGGTGGTGAGCGTCTCCACCGGCTTCGTCCCGCTCCGGAACCTGCGCCTGCGCGCGGAATACCGGACCCGCGACGAGCAGCGGCGCTATTTCGAGGGGACCAACGCCTCCTCGACCCGCACCTGGCCCGACCTCGAGCTCCGGTGGAGCGGCATCCGCCCGCCCGGGTTCCTCGGCTCGGCGATCGCCACCGCCACGATCGCCTCGGAGTTCGAGCGGCGTCGCGGGGACGACCGCATCAACGGGCGACTCCTCACCGACTCGGACCGTCGGATCTGGAGCCCGGCGGTGTCGGTGCGGATCGGCTGGGCGAACGGGATGCGCACGGACCTGCGGGTGAACGCGGCGGAGACCGGGACGGTCCTGGTGCGGGGCGGCGAGATCGAGAGCCGGCGCGACGAGACGTCGATGGACTATCTTCTCGACCTCCACTACGACCTCCGCCCCGGCACGGAGATCCACCTTCCGCTGCCGGGGTTTTGGGGAGTGGAGCTCGAGCGTCCGCTGATCGTCTCCCTCACGCTCGCCCGCCGGAGCCGGGAGGACGCGACGGTGGACCGCGAGTCCGGGGTGTCGGCGCTGAACTCGAAGACGACCACGAACGAGATCCGCCCGTCGATCGCCTACGAGCTGGATCGTATCGTCTCCGGCTTCGCGCTGAGCTACCTCACGAGGAAGGACGAGAAGCGGGACATCCGCGACACCACGGTGAGCCTGGAGGCGTACCTCGATTTCCTGTTCTGACCGGATCCCGAAACGTGCATCGCTGCGGATCGGGCTGCTCGTGCTCGTGGCGGGCGCGCTGGCGGCGTGCGGGAGAGGGCCCGAGCCGGCCCCGGAGACCGGGTTCGCGCCCGCGCTCGCCGAGAGCCTGGTGCACCGCCAGCTCGCCTTCGGCCCCAGGGTTCCGGGGACCGAGGCCCACGCCGCGGCGCTGGAGTGGATGGTGGGGTGGCTGGAGGAGCGGGCCGACGTGGTGGAGCCCCGGCCGTTCACCCACGTCACCGTCGCCGGGGACACCCTGGAGATGACGAACGTGTGGGCCCGCTTCGAGCCGGAGCGATCGGCCCGGATCCTGCTGTTGGCTCACTGGGACTCCCGTCCCGTCTCCGAGAAGGCGACCACCCTGGCGGCGCGGGACCAGCCGGTTCCGGGAGCGAACGACGGCGCCTCCGGGGTGGCGGTCCTGCTCGCCGTGGCCGACGTCCTGGCGGACGACCCGCCGGGGGTCGGCGTGGACATCCTGCTGACCGACGGCGAGGATTGGGGCTACGATCCGGAGACCCTCGAGACCGAGATCGATCGGATGCTCCTCGGCGCGCGCCACTTCGCCGAGACCGAAGGGGACACCTACCGGCCGCTCTTCGGCATCCTGCTCGACATGGTGGGGGATCGCGACCCTCGCTTCCCGAAGGAGGGCTTCAGCGTGCGCTTCGCCCCGGAGGTGGTGCAGCGCGTGTGGAACGTCGCCGACGAACTCGGCTACGGGGACGTGTTCGTGGAGTCGGTGGGCCGCTCCATCATGGACGACCACGTTCCGCTCAACCGGGCCGGGATCCGGACGATCAACGTGATCGACTTCGAGTATCCGTGGTGGCACACGCCCGAGGACACCGCCGACAAGATCTCCGCCCGGACCCTCGGGATGGTGGGCGACGTGGTGCTCACGGTGATCCGGAGGGCGGGCAGCTAGGAGCCCCCGGGCGGGTCTCGGGCGATTCCATCATCCGCTCCCGGAGCGGACCTCCTCGAGACGATCGATCGGATCCGAAAGCGAGCGGGCGTGCCGGCGCATCCCCTTCCACGGGTCCTCCATCTGGCCGAGTCGCTGGAACACGTTCTCCACCGTGTAGGCGTCGCCGCTCAGGTCGGGATCGTCGAGCTCGTCCCACGCGAGCGGGCACGCCACGGGCGCGCCCGGACGGGGGCGGACCGCGTAGGGAGGGACCGCGGTCTGGGCGTAGGAGTTGCGCAGGTAGTCGAGGAAGAGGCGCCCCCCGCGCTTCTCCTTCCGCTGCTCGGTCGTCAGGCGGTCGGGCTCGCGATCGGCGAGCTCGTCGGCGACCCCGTGGGCGAAGTCCCGCACGGTGTCGAACCCGGCGCTCCGGTCCAGCGGCACGATCACGTGGAGGCCCCGCCCCCCGGTCGTCATCACCCAGGGGTCGAGGCCGAGGTCGATCAGGAACTCGCGGATCGTCCGCGCGCCGTGGAGCACCGCGCCGAAGTCACCCTCGGGAGGATCGAGATCGAAGATCAGCTTGTCGGGGTGGTGGAGGCGGTCGGTCCGGGAGAGCCACACGTGGGGGGTGATCACCGCCTGGTTGGCGAGGTAGACGAGGGTTGCGGCGTTGCCGCACACCACGTGGGTCACCGTCCCGCCCTCCTTCTCGACGGTGACCCGCCCGATCCAGTCGGGAAAGTAGTCGGGCGTCTCCTTCTGGTAGAAGCCGTCCTCCTCGATCCCGTCGGGGTGGCGCACCATCACCACCGGCCGCTCCTCGAGGTAGGGGACCATGGTGTCGGCGATCTCGCGGTAGTAGTCGACGAGATCCCCCTTGGTGATCCCCGCGTCGGGAAAGAGCACCTTGTCGCGGTTCGAGATCTCGACCGTGTAGCGGCCGAACCGGAGGGTATCGGAACCGCTCACGACGGCTGCTCCCGCTCGACGTTCCCGGGCTCCTTGTCGTGTCGGAGGCCGATGTAGCGGGGGTGGCGCAGCCTCCCCTCTTCGGTCCACTCGGTGAACCCCACCTCGCACACGAGCTTCGGGGTCACCCAGTGGGTGTCCTTCTCCGACGGCTCCCCCCGATCGAACGGGGGGGTCTTCCGCTCGATCGACTCCAGGCGGTCGGAGAGGTCCTCGAGGGTCTCGTCGTCGTAGCCGGTTCCGACCTTGCCGGCGTACACGAGGTCGCCGTTCTCGTAGTAGCCGATCAGCAGCGCCCCGAAGCCGATCCGCTCGCCCTCGGGCTCGGTCCAGCCCCCGATCACGAACTCCTGGCGGCTCACGCACTTGAACTTGAGCCAGTCGCGCGAGCGGCCGTGAACGTAGGCGCTGCTGGCGTCCTTCGCGATCACCCCCTCCCACCCTTCGGCGCACGCCTCCTCCAGGAACGCCTCGCCCTCCTCGTTGCGGTGGAGGGTGTAGCGGATCGGGTCGGCGAACGCGAACGCGCTCTTCAGCACCGCCTTGCGGTGACGCAGCTCGATCCCGGTCACGTCGCGGCCGTCGAGGTGGAGCAGGTCGAAGACGTAGTAGAAGACGTCGACCCCGGTGGTCCGCGCCTTCTCGGGGTCCTCCACGTTCATCCTCGCCTGGAGCCTCTCGAAGCTCGTGAGATCGCCCTCGAAGGCGACCACCTCGCCATCGAGCACCGCGTCGAGGGTGACGATCTCCTCGAGGCCCTCCGCGATCTCGGGGTAGGTGTCGGTGCGGTTCTTCTCGTTGCGGGTCATCAGCCGGGCCTCGCCGGCCTCGCAGAAGGCGAGCAGGCGCACCCCGTCGAGCTTCCGCTCGTAGATCCAGTCGGGGTCGGAGAACGCCTCGTCCACCAGGGTGGCGAGCATCGGGCTCTCGAAGCCCGGGAAGCCCTCCTCTCCGAGCGCCTCGCGGGCCTCCTCGGGGATCGCGTCGAAGGGGTCGCTCACGACCCGTCGCCCTCCTCCTCGGCGATCTCCTCCAGGCTGCGTCCCGTCTTCACCGAGTCCGGCTCGGTGGAGACGGGGTTCCGGCGGGCGTCGGCCTCCTCGTCGTCCATCTTCACCAGCAGCCACCGCTCGTCGTCGCCCGATCCGATCCGGGTCAAGGCGTAGCCGCCCGAGATCTTCTCGCCCTCGAGCCGGAACGACGCGTGGCCGTCCTCCAACGCCTCCGCCATCGGCTTCTCCCCGCCGTCGTCGTCTTCGGTGAGGTTCTCGTAGGTCCCGGTGTCCCACACCATCACGGTCCCGGCCCCGTACTCGCCGTCGGGAATCACCCCCTCGAAGTCGATGTAGTCGAGCGGGTGGTCCTCGGTGGGCCGGGCGAGCCGTTTCTCGCTCGGGTCGGTGGAGGGGCCCTTCGGCACCGCCCACGATACGAGCACCCCGTCCACTTCGAGGCGAAAGTCGTAATGGAGGCTCGAGGCGTCGTGCTTCTGGATCACCCACCGACGATCGTTCCCGTCGCTCCCGTCCGCGTCGGGCTCGGGGGTCTTCCGGAAGTCCCGCTTCTGGCGGTACTCGTCGAGGGATCCGCGCATCGATCGTCCTCTCGGGGGGAGCGATCGCCGGGCCGGCGAGAGCCGACCGGCACGAGACTTGAAAAGGGTAAAGGGGCGATGATCGGATCGGCTGTCGACTGTCTGACACGCGCGCGTCGCCGCGCGGAGGCGCTCGCCCCGCTGGAGAGAAAGGCGGTGGTGGTCGCGGCCGCGGCGTGGCTCTCGGGAGCCGCGATCGGATGGACCGGAGCCGACGCCGCGCTCGCCGCCTGGTCGCAGAGGAGGCTCCACCCCCCGCTTCCGAGCGTGTCCGAGCTCGCCTCGCGCCTGCCCGACGGCGATCCGAGGGTGGAGTGGTACCGGGCCGGGCTGGCGCTTCGCGAGGAGCTCGCCCGGGCGCGGTCCGGTCCCGCCCCCATCGATCCCAACGTCGCCGACCGGGCCGACTGGGATCGCCTTCCGGGGATCGGGCCCCGGATCGCGGAAGCGATCCTCGCCCACCGGGACGCGCGCGGGCCCTTCCGAGGACCGGACGACCTGCTGGCGGTGAAGGGGATCGGCCCGGCCCGGATGGCGAAGATCGCCCCGTGGCTCCGGTGGAAGGAGGCCCCGGCCGGCGGGCGGCGGCTTCCGGACCTCAACCGGGTCGACGAACCGTTCCTGACGGCGCTCTCCGGCATTGGTCCGCATCTTGCAAGCTCTATCGTGCGAGAACGCCGCGGCCTTCATGGCTTTCGAAGCTGGGCCGACGTCGAGGCGATCGACGGCATCGGCGACGTCCGGTTGCGCGTTCTGCAAGAGGCCACGCGGCTCGCGCAATCGCGTTCGACGACCACGTCCACCATCGATCGAGAGGACCGATGAACCAGCCCGCCAGCGCCGAGCAGGAGATCGCCGCGCGAGAGGAGGAAACGACGCCGGAGGAGCTCCGGGGGAGGGGGGCCCGGGCGAAGGACGAGGACCGGGAGCGGTACGGTGAGGGGCTCAACATCCCGGCCATGCTGCTCCAGGAGGGATTCGTCACCTCGGAGCAGATCTCCAAGGCGCACGCCCGACAGAAGACGAACGGCCACAAGCTCGGCTACAACCTGATCGAGCTCGGCTACGTCGACGCGAAGACGATCACGCGGATGCTCGAGCGGCAGTTCCGGATTCCCGGAGTCGAACTCGACGCCATCGACGTCGATCCCACCGCCCTGAAACTGATCCCCGTGGAGATCGCCCGGAAGTACGAGGTCTTCCCGGTGCGGCGGAACGGCAACACCATCGTCCTCGCGATGGGCGATCCCACCGACTGGACGGTCGTCGACGATCTCAAGTTCCTCACCGGCTACGAGATCGAGCCGGTGGTCGCCGACGAGTACTCCATCATCCACGCGATCGGCAGTCACTACGAGGCCGAGGGCGAGGGCGCCTACCAGCAGCTCCTCGAGAACCTGGACGAGTTCGAGATGGAGGTCGTCGAGGAGGAGGAAGAGGAGGAGGACGTCAACGTCCTCGCCGCTCAGGTCGAGGCGGCTCCGGTCGTGAAGTTCATCAACTCGCTGCTCGCCGACGCGGTACAGCGGGGGGCCAGCGACATCCACATCGAACCATACGAGGACGAGCTCCGGATCCGGTACCGGATCGACGGGGTCCTTCGCGAGATGCTCGACCCTCCCGTGCGCATGAAGGCCGCGATCATCTCCCGGCTCAAGATCCTCGCCGACCTCAACATCGCCGAGCGGCGGGTGCCGCAGGACGGTCGCATCAAGATGAAAATGGCGAACCGGGTGATCGATTTCCGCGTCTCCACGCTGCCGACCCTGTTCGGCGAGAAGATCGTGCTCCGGATCCTCGACAAGAGCGCGCTCACCCTCGATCTGGAGAAGCTGGGCTTCCCCAAGGCGTCCCTCCGGACGTTCCTCAAGGCGATCGAGGCGCCGTACGGGATCGTCCTCGTGACCGGGCCCACCGGCTCGGGGAAGACGACCACGCTCTACTCGGCCCTGACACGGCTGAACCAGCCGCGGGTCAACATCATGACCGCCGAGGATCCGGTCGAGTACAACCTGCAGGGGATCAACCAGGTGCAGGTGAACGAGGAGGTGGGGCTCGACTTCGCCTCCAGCCTTCGCGCCTTCCTGCGGCAAGACCCGAACATCGTCATGGTCGGGGAGATCCGGGACTACGATACCGGCTCGATCGCGATCAAGGCGGCGCTGACCGGCCACCTCGTCCTCTCGACGATCCACACCAACGACGCCCCCTCGACGGTCAACCGGATGGTCGACATGGGACTGCAGTCCTTCCTGGTGGCGAGCGCGCTCAACTGCGTGGTGGCCCAGCGGCTGGTCCGGCGGATCTGCTCCCACTGCAAGGCGCCCCGGCCCTATCCGCCCGAGGCCCTGGAGGAGGCCGGCTTCGAGGGGGAGGACCTGGAGCGGGTGTACTACGAGGGCGAAGGGTGCACCGAATGCGACGATTCGGGATACAGGGGCCGGATCGGGATCTACGAGGTGATGCCGATCACCAGCGCGATGAAACAGCTGATCACCAACCAGGCCTCGACCGAGGAGATCCGCGCCCGGGCCGCCGAGGACGGGATGATCACGTTGCGGAAGGACGGCAAGCGGAAGATGCGCGAAGGGATCACCACGCTCGACGAGGTGCTCCGGGAGACGAGCCTCTCGTGATCGTCTTCGAGCGCGCAAGTCGAGAACCGAGAACTCCATGCGGGAGAACGAGATGACCGACATCGCTCGAGCCACCGCCCCCGAAGCGGAGACGTCGTCCCGGAAGCCGAGCGTCCGAGCGCTCCTCGAAGAGCTCGTCGCGGCCGACGCCTCCGACCTCCACCTCACCGTGGGCCAGCCGCCCAAGCTGCGGGTGGACGGCGTGCTGCAGGACAGCGAAACGTGGGACGGGAAGCTCACTCCGAAGGACACCACCGAGCTCGCCTACAGCCTCCTGACCGAGAAGCAGAAGCGGGCCTTCGAGGTGGAGGACGAGCTCGACTTCTCCTTCGGCGTGACCCGGCTCTCCCGGTTCCGGGCCAACGTGTTCCGGCAGCGTGGCGCGGTCGCGCTGGCGGTGCGCCAGATCCCCTTCGAGATCCGCAGCTTCGACTCGCTCGGCTTGCCTCCGGTGGTGGAGTCCTTCGCCGACCGGCAGAACGGGATGGTGCTCGTCACCGGCTCGACCGGGATGGGAAAGTCGACCACCCTGGCTGCCCTCATCGACAAGGTCAACCGCACCAGGCGGAAGCACATCCTCACGATCGAGGACCCGATCGAGTTCGTCCACAACCATGGGAAGTGCATGGTGAATCAGCGGGAGGTCGGCTCGGACACCAAGAGCTTCGCCGACGCCCTCAAGTACGCGCTGCGCCAGGACCCGGACGTGGTCCTGGTGGGCGAGATGCGGGACCCGGAGACGATCGCGGCGGCGATCACGATGGCCGAGACGGGCCACCTCGTCTTCGCCACCCTCCACTCGAACTCCGCGTCGGAGACCATCAACAGGATCGTCGACGTCTTCCCCCACGAGCAGCAGCCGCAGATCCGGATCCAGCTCGCGGCGGTGCTGGAGGGCATCGTCGCCCAGCAGCTCGTCCCGAAGAAGAACGGGGGACGGGTGATGGCGGCCGAGGTCCTCGTGGTCACCTCCGCGGTCCGCGCGCTGGTCCGTGACGGCAAGACCCACCAGATCGTCTCCTCCATGCAGGCCGGCGGCAAACACGGGATGCAGACGATGAACCAGGCCCTGATCAAGATCTGGGAGGAGGGGCTCGTATCCAAGGACGTCATCCTGAACCACACCGAAGATCATCAGGACCTGAACCGCCTGATCGTCCAGCACGAGAACGGCGGTGGCCGCTAGGAGGGAACGAATGCCGACCTATCTCTACAAAGCGCAAACCGTCGGCGGTGAGGAGCAGACCGGCGAGATGAGCGCCGCCACCGAGGCGGACGTCGTCGGTCTGCTCCGGAAGCGGCGGCTCGTGGTGACGAGCGTCAAGGAGAAGCCCAGGGAGATCAACATCACCATCGGGAGGGGGTACAAGACGAAGGACCTCGTCCTGTTCACCCGGCAGTTCGCCACCATGATCAACGCCGGACTCCCTCTGGTACAGTCGCTCGACATCCTCGCCAGCCAGCAGCCGAACGACAAGGTCGCAGAGAAGATCCGCGCGGTGCTGAACGACGTGGAGGCGGGCTCCACCCTCGCCGACGCGATGCGCCGCCACAGGGAGTTCTTCAGCGACGTGTACGTCAACATGGTCGCCGCCGGCGAGGCGGGCGGGATCCTCGACACGATCCTGCTCCGGCTGGCCGAATACCTCGAGGCGGCCGAGGCGCTGAAGCGGAAGGTGCGGGGCGCGATGTTCTATCCCGCCACCGTGATGGGCTTCGCGGTGATCGCGATCGCGGTGCTGCTGATGTTCGTGATCCCCACCTTCGCCGGCTTCTTCGAGAGTGCCGGCGTCGCGCTGCCCCTGCCGACCCGGATCGTGATGGGCCTCTCCGACTTCATGGTCGGCTACTGGTGGGGGATCCTCGCCGTGATCGGCGTGGTCGCATACTTGATCCGATCCTACCGGCAGACCCCCCAGGGCAAGCGCTCCACCGACCGCCTCCTGCTGAAGATGCCGGTGCTGGGCAACGTGATCCGGAAGGCGGCGATCGCCCGGTTCAGCCGGACGCTGGGGACGCTGGTCCAGAGTGGCGTGCCGATTCTCGAGGGACTCGAGATCACCGCCCGCACCGCCGGCAACAAGATCGTGGAGGAGGCGGTCATGGAGAGCCGGGTTTCGATCGCCGGAGGCGAGACGATCGCCGAGCCGCTCAAGAAGAGCGACGTGTTCCCGCCCATGGTGATCCAGATGATCAACGTGGGCGAGCAGACCGGCGGCCTGGACGAGATGCTCGGCAAGATCGCCGACTTCTACGACGACGAGGTGGAGGCCGCGGTGAACGCGCTGACGAGCGTGATCGAACCGATCATGATCGTGTTCCTCGGGTTGGTCGTGGGCGGGATGGTTGTGGCGATGTATCTGCCGATCTTCGACATCATCCAGACCGTGGAGTAGGTCGGGGCGCCGGGCACCCGTCGAAGACGGGTCGCGGGCGATCTCGGCGCGAACCCTCCTCCGGGGGGCTGCGGCGTACATTAACACGTACGCCTCGCCCCCCTTTGTCGCGTTCACACCGATCTCGACCACTCTGCGCACCCCGATGCCGTTCTGCGCGGGGCGATCTCGCTGTTTCGCGCCCCTCTTCGCGCCTTCCGGGTCACGTTCCTTACGTCTCCTCTTCGTTTCTCCGCGTAGCGTGTTCGTAGTGGGTAGACATTCGCGGCATTCATCGTGGAGGTGGTCATCGTGGCACAGTTGGACGGAAAGCGGGTCGCGATCCTGGTGGCGGACGGCTTCGAGCAGGTCGAGCTGACGAGCCCCCGGGAGGCGCTCGAGGAGGCGGGCGCGGAGCCCGTGATCGTCTCGCCCGAGGACGGAACCGTCCGCGGGTGGGATCACACCGACTGGGGAGACGACTTCGACGTGGAGCTTCCCCTCGAGGACGCCGATCCGGCGGAGTTCGACGCCCTCCACCTGCCGGGTGGGGTGATGAACCCCGACAACATGCGCCGGAGCGAGTCGGTGCAGCGCTTCGTCCGGGCCTTCTTCGAAGCCGGCAAGCCGGTGGGCGTGATCTGCCACGGCGCGTGGACCCTGATCGACGCCGGGCTCGTCGAGGGTCGGCGGCTCACCTCCTACCACTCGATTCAGGCCGACCTGAAGAACGCCGGCGCGTACTGGGTCGACGAAGAGGTCGTGGTCGACAAGGGGCTGGTCTCGAGCCGGAACCCGGACGACCTGCCGGCGTTCGAGCGCAAGCTGGTCGAGGAGATCGGCGAGGGGGTTCACGAGGAGCAGCGCGAGCGGACGCCTGCGGTGGCGGAATGACGGGCGCCGCAGGCGGAAGATTCCGGGGCTAGCCGGACCGCTCACCGGTCCCGGGCGAAACCGGGTCTCCCCTCCTCCCGTACGGACGAGCGCGCGCAAGCTCCGATCGTCGAATCAGGAGGAGGGGGCCGGATGCCGAGAAAGCGGTGGATCGCGCTCGCGCTGGTGGTCGCGGGGGCGGGAGCGTTCTGGTGGTGGTCGAGGGAGGAGCCGGCCGACACCCGCTTCAACGGGGCGTACCGTCTCGAGAGCGGGGAGCTGGCGATCCTCACCCCGCGACGGGGCGCGATACTCCGGTACCGCGCCCTGGACGGCGAGAGCCACGCGTTGTGGCCGGCCGGCGAGCGTACCTACGAGATGGGAGCCGGCTTCTCCGACCGCCGGCCGGTGATCGCGACCGTCCGCTTCGCCGCTTCGTCCGGGGGAGCCTCGGCGGAGGGATTCACGCTCCGGGCGGAGGGGGGTGCACAGATCGAGGCGCGCCGGCTCGATCTTCCCGAACGAACCCTGTCCTTCCGGAGCGGAGATCTCGCCCTTCGGGCCAGGGTGGTCCTTCCCCGCGGCAAGGGCCCCTTCCCCGCGATCGTCGCCGTTCAGGGCTCCGGCGACCGGAGCGCCGTGGACACCTCCTATCTCCCGTACCTCTTCGCCTCCCACGGGATCGCCGCCATGGTGTACGACAAGCGGGGCACCGGCGGGTCGGAGGGGGAGTACACCCAGAACTTCCACGTGCTCGCCGGCGACGTGGGAGCCGCGGTGGAGCGGCTCCGGTCGATTCCGGAGATCCGGGCGAACGACGTTCACCTGGCGGGCTTCAGCCAGGGGGGCTGGATCGCGCCGATGGCGGCGAAGCGGCTGGGGGACGTCCGCAGCTTGCTGATCGGCTACGGCCCGATGGTGACCGTCGCCGAGGAGGATCGGTGGGGGTACGTCCACGCGCTCCGGAAGGCGGGCTTCGGGGAGGACGCGATCCGGAAGGCCGACCGGGTGGACGCCGTGATCGGGTCGATCCTCGACCACGGCGAGGACCGGTGGGACGAGCTGGGCGAGCGGCTGGAGGAGGCCGAGGGGGAGGCTTGGTTCGAGGCGGTGAAGGGAAGCGACTCCCTGCTGGGGTTCCTCGCCGACACGTGGCTGCCGCTGCCGGCGGTCCGGCTGTGGCAGTGGTACCGGACCCGCGGGGAGGTGCCGTTCATCGACCGGCTCTACGACCCGGTGCCGACCGTCGCCGCCCTGGAGGCTCCGAGCCTGTGGATCCTCGGCGGCGAGGACCACAGCATGCCGACCGGCTGGACGATCGACGAGCTGGAGAAGCTCCAGGAGGCCGGCCGGCCGATCCGGATCCGCGTCTATCCGGAGGCCGATCACGGCATCCTCCTCTTCGAGGAGACCCAATCCGGGCGGCGCTACCTCGGCTACCCGCCCGACTACTTCCCCACGATGGTCGACTGGGTGCGCCGAGAGAGCGGGCTCGAGGCCGCTCCCTAGCCTCCTCCCCGCTCGCCGCGCGGCTCCGCCTCCTCGGGCTCCGGCTCGGGGGCGCGATGCGGGTAGCGCTCCGCCTGCAGGTCGACCGCGCGGATCACCAGCCAGGTGAAGGCGAGGAGGTCGACGAGGAAGAGGCCCCCGCCGATCCAGGTGAGGGCCTCGCCCCCGCCGAGATACATCATGAGGCCCGTCGCGACCGCCACCGCCGCGGTCGCGATCGTGCCCGGCTTGCTGACGGTCGTGGTGAGCTCCCGCTCCCCCCACTCCTCCTCGGGCAGGACGACCCCGGCGCTCTGGAGATCTTCGAGCGTCACGTCTCGCTCTCCGCGGAGACCTTTTCCTCCTCCTTCTCGGCCTCCTCCTCGAGCTGGCGGAAGAACTGGAAGAAGCTCTGGAAGCTGAACTTGACCGGGTGGGTCTCCTGGTTGACCAGGATCGCGGGACACTCCGCCTTGCGCGCCGCCCAGTAGGAGCGGGTCCCGAAGATCCGCCGCCTCAGCCACCCCTCCTCGACCCATCCGATCACCAGCAGGTCCGCTCCCTCGGAGCGATCGGCGATCGTCTGGACGACGTTGGGCGAGTCGACGATCTCGAGCGTGATCCGCTCGGCGTCGGGATCGAGGGGCTCCTCCTCGGGGTCGAAGAAGGCGGGCCGGGCGATCGCCTCGCGCAGCTCCTCGATCCGCTCCTCGCGCCGGGAACGGGAGATCTCCGGCGGGACGACGTGGAGGGCCTCGATCTTCGGGCCGTCGCTTCGTACCAGCCGGGCGAGCCCGAGCAGGAGGGGGACGTTCTCGGGCCGGGCGATCGGCACCACGATCCGGCCCGCCGGCAGAACCGTTCCGGTCTCCACCACGACCACGCTGGTCGGCGACCCTCGGAGCACCGGGTCGATGTTTCGACCCAGGTGGCGGCGTCCCCGGCCGGGGCGGCGGTGCCACCCCATCACGACGAAGTCGACGTCCCACTCCTCCACGGTGTCGACGATCCCCTGGCTCGGGCGGTGGCCCACGCGGACGAGGGTGAGGGCCGGCACCCCGAGCTGCTGGGCTCGCTCCTCGGACTCGTCGACGATCTCCCGGGCCTCCATCGCCCTGACGCGGCCGGCCCGGAGCGGGGTCTGGGGCGCCACGGTGGCGACGTGGAGGAGCACGAGCTCGCCGTCGGCGGGGCGGGCCAGCCGGGCGGCGACCTCGAGGAGGGGGGCGGCGTCCTCGGGATCGGAGACCGGCACCAGCACCCGGAACCGCTCCTTCTCCGGCGCCAGCTGACCCCGGAAGATCACCGGCGTCACCCGCTTCTCCCGTTCCCGCCCCGAGGCGTAGACGACGTACAGGAGGAAGCCGGCACCGAGCCAGCCGATCACGAAGAACCACGCGACCGCCGAGAACTGGAACATGAACACCGCCAGGAAGCCGATCATCGCCATGTTCACGATCGGCAGCACCGGATGGAACGGGATCAGGAAGCCGTAGTCGAGCTTGTCGCCGTACTTCTTCCGGATCGTGATGACGGCGACGTTCACCTGGAGGAACAGCAGCAGGAACATGACGTCGGCGGCGGCGGCCACGTCGTGGATCGGCAGGGTCACCGCCATGACGACGATGAGCCCGCCGCTGCAAAGCAGCGCGAGGTACGGAGTTCGGGTCGCCTCGTGGATCTCCCCGAACAGGTCCGGGAGGTTGCGGTCGCGGCCCATCGCGAAGGAGACCCGGGTGGAGGAGAAGGTGGTGGCGTTGAGCGCGCTCATCGTGGAGAGCAGCCCACCGACGAGCAGAAGGGTGGTCCCCAGGGGCATGAACTGCCGCGCCGCCTCGGCCAGGCCGAGCTCGGCGTGGCCGCCGAGCCACTGCCAGGTGGGCTCGCCCGTTTCCGGGTTCACCGCCCCCAGGGCGGTGAAGGCGACCAGCATGTAGATCGGGATCACGATCGCGAGGGAGAGGAACACCGCCTTGGGGATCGTCTCGCGCGGGTTTCTCACCTCCTCGCCCGCCTGGACGATGATCTCGTATCCCTCGAAGGCGATGTACGTGAGCCCCATCGCGAGAAAGACCCCGGTCAGCCCCTCGGGCGCGAAGGGGGTGAACTTGTCCATGTACTGCGGGTTGCGGAAGATCGCCGCGACGCCGCTGACGACGAAGATCCCGAGGATCGCGATCTTGCCCATCGTGACGATGTTGCCGACGACGCCCGTCTCGGAGACGCCCTTGAAGTTGATCAGGACGAAGGCCAGCGCGATCCCGACCGCCAACGCCTTGTGGAGGGGCTCACCGGTGAAGCCGAGGACGGAGGTGACGCCGAACTCCCGCAGCATCAGCTCCACGTAGGAGCCGAACCCGAGCGCGTAGAGGCTGCCGGCCACGGCGTGGGCGAACCAGCTCATCCAGCCCGCCATGAACGCGTTCCACGCCGGCATCCCCTCCTTCACCCACAGGTAGCCGCCGCCCGCTTCGGGGATCGCCGATCCGAGCTCGGCGTACACCATGGCGGTGAGAATCGTGACGACGCCGTTGAGCGCGAATGCGAGGATCAGCGCCGGACCCGCCGTGCCCGCGGCGAGGCCCGTGAGAACGAAGATCCCGGCGCCGATCATCGCCCCGACCCCGACCATGGTGATGTCGAACAGCCCCAGGTCGCGCACCAGCCCGACCCGGTTCGACCCCCCTGCGGCTTCCGGCTCCTCGGGCATGGTCGCGGATGGTAGCGGGGTCCCGATTCGCCGGCAAAGAAGACGTTCGGGAGGGTTTCGCCCGGGCGGGCCCGGGCCTACGTTTCCGCTCGATGGTCTCCCCGCTGGATCCGCAGACCTGGCAGCGCTCCCTCACCGCGATGGACGAGCGGCGGCTGCTGACGGGCGTCTACGTGGCGCGCCTCTCCATCGCCAACGCGCTCGCGATCGCGGCCACCTTCGTGCGCACGACCCGGGGGGTGGAGACCTCCCTGCTGCCGCTCGCAGCGCTCGTGGTGGGAATCCCGCTCGGCTTCACCCTGCTCTCGCTCCTGTACACGCGCTACCGCCCGATCGACAGCGGGTTCCTCGGCGCCCAGGTGGTCCACGACCTGCTGCTCACCACGGCCGCCGTGTTCTTCACCGGCGGGATCGGCAGCGAGTTCGCGTTCATCTACATCCTGCTGATCGTGGCCGCGGGCTTCCTGCTCGGCTTCGCCGGCGCGATCCTGACCACGGTGGGATCGGTGATCTCCTACCTCGGCGTCGCCTGGTATCAAATCTCCCCCCAGTTGCCGGCCCCGGACGGGATCGTGGAGCTGCCCAACCTCTCCGGACCTCCGAGCGCCATCCTGTGGAGCCTCGCGCTCACCGCGGTCGTCTTCTGTATCGTCGGGCTTCTCGGGGGGATGGTGGTGCGCCGGCTCCGATCCCAGCGAAGCCGCCTCGACGAGCTCGAGCGCCAGCTCGCCGAAGCCCGGATCGACGCGCAGGACATCCTCAACACCGTGGAGAGCGGGATCCTGTCGGTGAACGCCGACGAGGAGCTCGACTTCGTGAACTACACCGCCCGCGCCCAGCTCGGGATCAGCGGAACCCCCCGGACGAGGGAGCTGCGCCGGGAGACGGGGGCCTCCAGGCTGCTCGACCTGCTGCTCGAGACGCTCCGCACCGAGCGGGAGTTCGAGTTCGTCGAGGTGATGCTGCCCGGTGACGGCGGCCAGCCCCGCCCTTTCAGCGTGGCCACGACCGTCCTGTACGATCCCGGGGGAGCCAAGCGGGGGGCCGCCGCGATCCTGAAGGACGTCGAGCACGTGAAGCGGCTCGAGGAACTCGCCCGTCAGGCCGACCGGCTCCGCGCGGTGACCGAGCTCGCGGCGGGGCTCGCCCACGAGATCCAGAATCCGCTGGCGGCGATCCGCTCTTCGGTGGAGCTGCTCGAGGCAGAGGAGGACGAGTGGGTCGACGAGGAGCAGGAGCGACGGCTCCGGCGCCTCATCGTCCGCGAGGCGGACCGGCTGGCGGAGCTGATCGGCGACTTCATGGCATTCAGCCGGATGTCGCTCAAGACGAAGGAGCGGGTGAACCTGGTCGAGGTCGTCGAGGACGCCCTCGAGGTGGAGCGGGTGGCGTCCAAGCGGGGGGAGGTGCGATTCATGTTCACATCGCCCGGCCGGGAGTACTATGTGGAGGGGGACCACAACCTGCTGAAGCAGGTGTGCCTCAACCTGCTGAGCAACGCGGTCTCCGCGGTGGAGGACCGGCCCGACGGCCGGGTCCAGATCCGGGTGGGGGGAAACCCCCAGCTGCCGGGCCTGGAGAAGGCGCCCGGCCCCTACGTCGCCCTCGAGGTGCGGGACAACGGCCCCGGCATCGAGCCCGAGGACCGGGAGCGGATCTTCGATCCGTTCTTCACGACCCGGGACACGGGCTTCGGGATGGGCCTCGCCATCGTGAACCGGATCGTCGACCTCCACGGCGGCATGGTGTGGGTCGAGACCGAGCCCGGCGAGGGCTCGGTGTTCCGGATCGCGCTGCCGCGGGCGCGATAGCCGGGACGGGATAGACTTCCCGGGCCGCCCGTCCGTATATTGAGGCCGCCCTATGCCAGCAGATGACGGAGCCGATCCCCGCGTCCTCCTCGTGGAGGACGAAGAGAGCGTTCTCGAGGCCCTGTCCGTGCTGTTCAAGCGCAACGGCTTCGAGATCGCCACGGCCTCGGCCGGCGACGAGGCGATCCAGTGGCTCGAGGACAACGGCCCGATCGACCTCGTCGTCACCGACCTGCGGCTGCCCGGCCGCGACGGGATGGCGGTGCTCAAGCACGCCCGATCGCAGGACCCCTTGGCGAAGGTGATCCTGATCACCGCGCAGGGCGACGAGGACGTCGCCATGCAGGCGTGCAACGAGGGCGCCTTCCGCTACATCAAGAAGCCGTACAAGAATCAGGAGATCGTCCTCTCCGCGCGCCAGGCTCTCGAGATGCACCAGCTCGAGGAGAAGAACGTGAAGCTGGCGCGCGAGAACCAGGCGCTCCAGCGGAAGGTGACCGAGGCGATGCGGGTCGAGCCGGTGGGCCAGAGCGAGGAGTTCGAGGAGGTCCTCGAGATGGCCGAGCAGGTCGCCCCCGCCGAGAGTACGGTGCTGCTGATGGGCGAGAGCGGCACCGGGAAGGAGCTCTTCGCCCGCTACATCCACCTGAAGAGTGATCGCGTCCGTGGGCCGTTCGTGCCGATCAACTGCGGGGCGCTTCCCGAGCCGCTGCTGGAGTCCGAGCTGTTCGGCCACGTGAAGGGATCCTTCACCGGGGCGATCCGCGACAAGGAGGGGCTTTTCACCGTGGCCGCCGGAGGCACGATCTTCCTCGACGAGATCGCCGACACCACCCCCGCGATCCAGGTGAAGCTGCTCCGGGTGCTGCAGGAGCGGGAGGTGATCCCGGTGGGCGCCACGGAGTCGGTTCCCGTGGACGTCCGGATCCTGGCCGCGACGAACAAGAAGCTCGAGAAGGAGGTCGAGGGAGGGAACTTCCGCCAGGATCTCTTCTATCGGCTGAACGTGATCCCGATCACGATCCCCCCGCTGCGCGAGCGGCGGGAGGACATCCCGCTCCTGCTGGAGCACGTATTGGGGCGCGCTGGCTTCGAGGGGTCGATGCCGGGAGGAAAGCGGGCCGAGGACAAGATCTTCACCGAGGAGGCCTTCAAGGCGATGTGCGCCTACGACTGGCCCGGCAACGTCCGTGAGCTCGAGAACGTGGTCGAGCGACTGCTGGTTCTGGCCGGCTGGCGCGAGGGGGGGGAGCCGGGGGAGACGATCGAACTGGAGGATCTGCCCGAGAAGATCCGGGAGAAGCCCGAGAAGAAGCTCGTGGAGGACCAGCCGCCCGAGACCCCCACCATGGAGCAGATCGAGATCGCCTACATCCAGTGGGTGCTGAAGAAGACGGAGGGGAACAAGGCGCGGGCGGCCGAAATCCTGGGGATCGACCCTTCGACCCTGTACCGGAAGATCGACCGGTACGAGCTGAAGTCCGCGTGAGAGCCGGCCTCCCGGGAGCGCACCCTGCACGGATCATACGGTGGTAAAACGCAAGAGGATCGACGACGTACTGGTGGCGATCGCCGTCACGCGGAGCGTCGGGCATGCCCTGGAGTTGGTTCGGTAACTTTATGATTGTCAAGGGGTTATGGTGAAGTTTTCAGGGTGAATCCCACTTTGGCATCGCAATTGCTACTTATCTCGGGCGAAGCAACGCCGGTGATCGCGTTGAAGACACGACTCGACCGGAACCCGGACCAGAGAGACCAAAGGAGAAAGCCGTGAGGAACCTCAAGAACAATCAGGGTTTCACCCTGATCGAGCTGCTGATCGTAGTCGTGATCATCGGCATCCTGGCCGCGATCGCGATACCCCGCTTCGCCAGCACCAAGGGCAAGGCGTTCGACGCAGCGGCGAAGACCGACCTTCGCAACGCCATGACGGCGCAGGAGGCGTACTACGCCGACAACCAGACGTACGCCAGTGACGCCTCGAACCTCGATTTCGACGGAAGCAACAACGTGACCACCGCGGTAGCGAGCGGGGGTACCGGATCCTACGAGATGACGGCCACCCACGCGGAGAGCGACAACACCTACTGCGTGAACTCCGACGTCGGGGAGATCGAGGCAACGACCGACTGCTGACCGCTCCAGACGCCGAGCTGGACACCGCCGAGCGCGGCTACGGGCCCCGAGGGCCCGCGCCGCGCTTTTCTCTTTCCCCCTCCACCGGGCTCGCCCTTCTCGCCTTCCTGGTCCTGACGCTCCTTCTGTGGATCCCGCTCTGGAGCGGAGAGCGGATCCTGTTCCTGCGCGACGTCCACCTCTACTTCCTCCCCATGAAGGCCCACCTGGTCCGCGCGCTGGAGGCCGGGGAGTGGGCGTGGTGGAACCCGTGGATCCGGAACGGGCTCCCCTTCTTCGCCAACCCCGAGGTCGGAGCCCTCTATCCGTTCACCCTCCTCTTCCTCGCGGGGGATCTCCCGTGGGCGGCGAACTGGAGCGTGATCCTCCACTTCCTCCTGCTGGGGAGCGGGGTGTTCGCGTGGCAGCGTGAGGAGGGACGATCGCCCGAAGCGGCGGTCCTGGCTTCGTTCGCGATCGCGTGGGGCGGAACGGCGCTGTCGCTGTCGAACCTGTGGAACGTGTTGCAATCCTTCGCCTGGGCGGGGTGGGCGTGGTGGTGCTGGGTCCGATGGATCGACTCGGGCTCGCGCCGATGGCTCGGCGTCACCGCGCTCGTCTTCGTCCTCCAGTTCCTCGGTGGCGAGCCGTTCGTCGTCGCCCTCACCGCCCTGCTGGCGCTACCGATCGGCTGGCTCCGGGGTGGCGGAGCGCGACGGTCCGTCGGAGGACTCACCGTGGTCGCCGCGCTCTCCGTTGCCACCGCGGCGCTCCAGCTCGTCCCGACCGCGGAGCTGTTCTGGTTCTCCGAGCGACGGATCGGGCTCGCGGCGGCTGAGGCGCTGCGGTGGTCCCTGCACCCGATCGAGGCGATCGGGCACGTCTGGCCCCGGACCCTCACGGGTCCGGACGGGCTCTTCGACATGCGCGCCCACCTGGGACCGTCGGTCCCGTGGATCCTCACCCCCTACGTCGGGGCGATCGTAGCGATGCTGGCGGCGGTTGGCGCGGGGTACCGGACCGGGGCCCGCTCCTGGTTCTGGCTCGGGGTGGGGACGGCCGGGCTCGTCCTGGCGCTCGGCCGATACAACCCGCTCTACGTCGGGGTGACGGAGCCAGCCCTCGGGACGACGCTCTTCCGGTATCCGGAGAAATGGTTGCTGCTCACGGCGGTCGCCGTACCGGTCCTCGCGGCGCGGGGGCTCGACTCGGTCCGGGAGAGCGCCGTCGCGCGGCGGCGGGCGATCGCGGTCGCCGCCGCTTACGCCGTCCTCGCGGGGCTCGTCGCGGCCCTCCTCGGTCCCGACCTCGTCGAAAGGGTCGCCTCCGGTTGGGGGACGGATCACCCGGCTGCCACGGAGCCGGCGCGGGTGGTCACCGCGGGCCGGCGGGCCACGGCGCATGTCCTGGTCGCCCTCGGGATCGGGGGGGGGATCCTTCTGTGGGGGCGGAGACGGTGGCGCAGGGGCGCGACCTGGGCCGTGATCGCGGTGGCCGCCGTCGATCTCGCCGTCGCGAACGTCGATGCCGTGCCTCTGGCGCCCTCCAGCCTGTACGGCCGGACGCCCGAGATCGTCCGGCGGCTGCCGGAGGAGGTCGGGCGGACCGCCCGGGTCCGGACGACCCCGCTGGATCCGGAAGAGCGGCTGGTCCGGATCCCCGGCACGTCGATCACGACCCAGCACGTCGTCTTCCGCGACCTCCTCGCCCCGAACCTGGGGATGGTGTTCGGGGTTCTCCACCAGGGAGGAAACGAGGCGTTCCGGCCGGGCAGGGTCACGGTCCAGAAGAACATCCTGCGGGCGATCTCTCCCGAGGAGCGGATCGCGTTCCTGCGCCTTTTCGGGACCCGGTATCTCTACCGGACGGGGTCCCCGCTTCCGGGCCTCGAACCGATCGGGGAGCCGATCCTGGGGGGGAGGATCTTCGAGGTGCGCGACGCCCTCCCGCGCGCCTATCTCGTCCGCCGCACGGTCGTCGAGCCCGATTCGATCGCCCTGATCAACCGTCTTCTCGACGAGCCGGATCCGGGGGCGGTGGCGTACGTGAGAGAGGGGCCCGCGCTCGACGGTCCCGCCGGGCGGGTGGAGCACGGAATCCGGTGGATCGCCGAGTCGAACAGCCGGGTGACGCTGGAGGTCGACACCGCCGAGCCCGCCTTTCTCGTCCTCACCGACAGCGACTATCCTGGATGGCGGGTGATTGTCGACGGGCGCCGCCGGCCGCTTCGGTCGGCGAACTGGTTCTTTCGAGGAGTGGAGCTGGGGCCCGGCATCCACACGGTGGAGTTCGCCTATCGACCCCGGTGGATCGTGCCGGCGGCCACGGTCAGTGCGGTCGGGCTGGCGGTCCTGCTCGTGACGATCGCGTGGGGCGGGGGCCGGAGCGCGGGATCCGCCCGACGGGACGAAGCCTCTGGAGACGCCGGTGGAGCGTGAGGAATACGACAGATCGTACACGCTCGAGCGGGGCCACTGGTGGTTTCGCGGGAAGCGCGAGGCGGTCCGGGCGTTGCTCCGGCGGATCGGCACTTCGTGCCCTTCGCCGGGCGAGGTCGTGCTCGACGTCGGGTGCGGGACCGGGGGGGCGCTCGAGGTTCTCGGACCACCCGGCTTCGCCGTGGGGATCGACGACCACGAGGAGGCGCTCCTCCTCGCCCGGCGCCGGGGTCGGATCCGGCCCGTCCGGGCGACGGCCGTCGCGCTCCCGGTCGCCAGCGGTTCCGTCGATCGCCTCTTCCTGCTCGACGTCCTGGAGCACGTTCCGGACGATCGCTCGGCTCTGTGCGAGGTCCGGCGGGCGCTTCGACCGGGAGGGACGGCGGTAGTGCACGTCCCCGCGCACCCGTCCCTCTGGTCCCCGCACGACGAGGTGATGCACCACGTGCGACGGTATCGAAGATCCGAGCTCGTCGAGAAGCTCGTCGAGGCCGGCCTCGAACCGGTGGTGGTGACGTACACGTTCGCGGGGATCCTCCTTCCGGCGACCGTGGTCCGTTGGTGGAAGCGGCGGTCCGGAGGCGAGATCCGGGCGGATTTCGGCCTCGTGCCGCGATGGGCGAACCACGCGCTCCTCGGGTGGCAGCGGTGCGAGGCCGCCCTGCTGCGCCGCGTCTCTCTCCCGTTCGGCCTCTCGCTCGCCGCGGTGGCTCGCCCCGACGGAGCCTCGTGAGCCGCACGGCGGCCCTCGACCGCTTCGACCGGTGGATCACGCGGCGCCGCCGCCCGCTCGGATGGGCGGTGTTCGCCTTCGTCCTGACGCTCCTCACGGCGACGCTCACCGCCCCCGGCATCACGTGGGACGAGCCCCACTACTTCCTCTCGGCCCAGCTGCAGGTGAAGTGGGTGGAGACCCTGCTCGAAGAGGGACCGTCGGGGGCGCTCGACCGGGAAAAGATCCGGGAGATGTGGGACTGGCGGCATTACCACAATCCCCATCCGCCCCTGTACAAGGAGGGAATGGCGCTGACCTGGTGGACGACGAGGGGGTGGCTCGGTCCGCTGGCGGGGTACCGCCTCTTCCCGGCCCTCTGCTTCGCACTTCTCGTCGCGGTCGCCTTCCGCTGGGGAACCGCGGCGTGGAGCGGGATCGGCGGCTTCGGCGCCGCGGCGTCGATCCTGCTCATGCCGCGGCTCTTCGGCCACGCCCACCTCGGCGCGACCGAGACGCCCCTGATGGTCGCCTGGACGGTCGTCGCGGCGTCCGCATGGTGGGCAGTGGAGCGCGAGCGCGCCGCAGGGTGGATCGTGGCCGGCATCGCGTGGGGCTTCGCCGCCGGAACCAAGTTCTCGGGCATCGCGGCTTTCGCGCCGGTTCTCCTGTGGGCGCTCTGGCGCGACCGTCAGGCCGCCCTGCGGGGGGCCGCTCTCGCGACCGGCGTGGCGACGGTATTCTTCGTGGGGACGAATCCCCTCGTCTGGGCCGGTCCAGCCGAATTCTTCGGGACCTGGTTCTGGGAGAGCCTCCACCGCGCCGACTACGCGCCCATCCCGACGTTCTACCTGGGAAATCGGTACGGCTTCGACGTCCCGTGGCACCACGTCTTCGTCATGACGATGGCGGTTACGCCACTTCCGATCCTGGCGATGGCCGCTCTGGGTGCGGTCTTCGGGGCGGAACGGCTCGAACCGGCGGCGGTGCTGGCGGCCGGGAGCGTGGTTTTCGTGTGGACGATGATGCTCGTGCCCGGCGCGCCCCACCACAACGGTGTCCGACAGTTCGTGTCGCTCTTCCCGTTCCTGGGGATGCTCGCGGGCTACGGCCTGTACCGCGCGTGCGAGTCGCTCGACGGCGTTCCGTTCGCTCTCGTCACCGCGCTCGTTTTCGCTCCCCCGTCCGTCCAGCTCGTCCGGTCGCATCCGTATTATCTGGAGTACTACGGGGAGGCGGTCGGTGGGGTCCCCGGCGCCCATCGGTTAGGATTCGAGACGACCTACTGGATGGACGTGGTAACCGACGACGTACTGCACTGGATGAACAGGAATCTGCCGAGGAACGCCACGGTGCTGGTCCACGGTGCTCCCATGACCCTCCAGTTCGCCCGAGCCTACGGACGGGTACGGGACGACCTGGAGTTCGTCGGCCACGACGACGGCGCGGAGGCCGCAGGGTACTTCCTGGTTCCGATGAGCCAATTCTCCCTGGGCCCCACCCTTCAGCGCGCGGTCGAGCGGGGAGAGCCGCTCTACGAGTTGACGCATCGGGGAGTGCGCCTGCTGGCCATCTATCGGCTCGAGCCGCAGGGAGATCGATCGTGACCGACGGGGAAGGCCCGATCCTCTCGATCGTGGTCCCGATCAAGGACGAGATCGAGACGCTTCCGGAGCTGTGGCGACGTCTCGCTTCGATCCTGTCCGGCGATCTCGCAGAGAGCGAGGTGGTGTTCGTGGACGACGGCTCCCGGGACGGCAGCCGCGAATGGCTCGTGGAGCGCCACGCCGAGGATCCCCGGGCGCGGCTGGTGGTGCTCTCCAGGAACTTCGGCCATCAGGCGGCGGTGACCGCCGGGCTGGCCCACGCGTCCGGCGCGGCCGTCGTCCTCATGGACGGGGATCTGCAGGACCCCCCCGAGATGATTCCCCGGCTGGTGGACGCCTGGCGCGAAGGAGCGGAGGTCGTCCACACCGTCAAGCGCTCGAGGAAGGAGCCGTGGCACCGGAGAATCGCCTTCGGGCTGTTCCACCGCTCCATCCGCGCCCTCTCCCGCACCGAGCTGCCGAACCAGGCGGGGATCTTCTCGCTGCTGGATCGGCGGGCGGCGGACCATCTGCTCGCACTCCCCGAGCGGAACCGGTATCTGGCCGGTCTGAGGTCGTGGGTGGGCTTCGAGCAGACGACCGTCGCGTACGACCGGGATCCACGCTACGCCGGCCGGCCCCGTCAGTCCCTCGGCCGACTGCTGAGGCTGGCGCTCGACGGGGTCTTCTCCTTCTCCAGGCTCCCGCTCCGCTTCGCGACGATTTTCGGGGTCGCCGTCTCGGTGTCGGCGTTCCTGCTGGTGGCAACGGTCATCTACCTGAAGCTCTTCACCGATCGCGCGATCCTGGGATGGGCCTCGCTCATGAGCGCGACCCTGTTTCTCGGCGGCGTGCTGCTGCTGACGATCGGCATCATCGGCGAATACGTCGGGCGGATCTACGACGAGGTGAAGCGGCGCCCGCTCTACATCGTCGCCGAGCGTTTCGGGGTGGAGAGGGAGAGCCGGCCGCTGGATCGCCGGCTCTAGGGCCTTGGGTCGCCTCGCGCTCCGCATTCTGGGAGGAGTCCTCGTCCTCGTTCCGCTGCTTCCGCTGCCGGAACTGTTCGGGACCGCCCCGGGAATGGCGGCGTACGTCCCGCCGGCGGACTGGCTGCTCGGGGTGGCGATCTTCGGGTTCCTCGCGTGGCTCCTCGCTCGCGTCCGAGGGTCGGGGATCGAACGGTCGGTCGCGAACGTTTCGCGCCGTGTCGGTTCCAGGATCGATCGCGTGGTGGCGGGGTGCGGGATCGTGCTCGCGGGCCTGCTGACAACGGTGGCGTCGCTCGTATTCCGGCACGACCCCCTCCACGTCGACAGCGTCGTCCAGCTGTTCCAGGCGAAGATCTTCGCCGCCGGGATGGTGAAGGCCCCCCCGCCCCCGGACCCCGCGTTCTTCGCGATCCTTCACATGATCGTCGATCCCTCCGGGTGGTACTCCCAGTATCCTCCCGGTCACTCCGCACTGCTGGTCCCGGGGGTCCTCGCCGGGGTTGGCTGGCTCGTGCCCGTCGCGCTGTCACTGGGAACCTTCGCCTTCCTGACCGGCTTCGCCCGGATCGTCTGGGATCGGGCGACCGCCCTCGTCGTCGCCCTCCTCCTGCTCCTCTGCCCCTTCTTCTGGTTCATGGGGGCCAGCTTCATGAACCACGTCTCCGTGCTCTTCTTCGTCTCGGCTTGTCTCTACTGCCTCGCGAGATGGGAGAGGGACGACACCGCCGGCTGGGCCGCCCTGGCCGGGCTCGCTCTCGGGGCGGCTTCGCTCTCCCGTCCCCTGACCGCGGTGGCGGTCGGAGCCGTCTTCGGGGTCGTGGCGCTCCTCCGGGATCGAGGTCGATGGAAGGGAGTGGTCGCCGGCGCGATCGGCTTCGTCGGCCTCGCCTCCCTCTATCTCCTCTTCAACGCCGCGACCACCGGCCATCCCCTGCTGACCGGCTACGCCGAGCTGTGGGGCGCGGCCCACGGGCTCGGATTCCACCCCACACCCTGGGGGGAGGTGCACGATCCGATCGACGGGCTCCGAAACGAGCTGATCGACCTGTCCCTGCTGAACCTGTTCCTGTTCGAATGGCCGATCCCCGCGCTGTGGCCGCTCGGGATCGCGCTCGCCGCGGGATGGATCGAGGACGGGTGGTCGCGGCGACTCGTCGTCGCCTTCTTCGCACTGCCGGCAGTCTACTTCTTCTACTGGCACCGGGACGCCTTTCTGGGACCTCGCTATCTGTATGCCGGGGTCGCGTTCGTCGTCCCGCTGAGCGCCCGCGCGCTGGTCGAGGGATGGAATCGGCTGGGAGGCCGATTCGTCGGAGATCGTGCGAGCCTTCGGCCCGCCGCTTTCGGTGCCGCGCTGGTGGGCCTCTGCTTCCTCTATTCCCTGGGGTGGGGGATCCCGCAACGGTTCGTGATCCACGCGACCGGGATGAGGAGCATGAAGGTCGATCTGACCGAACGGGCGCGCGAGGCGGGCCTCGAGGGGGGCCTCGTCCTCGTCGCCACCAGCTGGGGGAACCGGATCCTCGCCGAGCTCCACGGCCTCGGTGTACCCGCTTCGTTGGCGGAGAGGGTGTACCGGCGGAGCGACCATTGCGAGCTTCAGCACTTGATCGACGCCGCCCTGCGGGAGGGGTGGAGCGCGGAGAGAACGAAGCGCGCTCTGTCGCGGATCGTGGTTCCCCGACGCCGGCTGAACAGGACGGCGGAGCTGAACGGCGATCCGACGCTCCGCCTCGCCCGCGGGACCTCCTTGTCCGGAAGATGCCGCGATCAGATCGCGTACGATCGGAAGGGGTATACCGTCTACGTCCCCCATCTGATCGAGAACACGCCCACCCTCGACGGTCACTGGGTGGTGGCCCGGGACCTGCGCGAGAGAAACGAGGAGCTGCTACGGCGGTATCCGGATCGGAGAGCGTATCTCTACCGGGGGCGGCAGTTTCACCGCATCCGGTGACGCACGCGACCGGTGCCGGTGAGATCCCGACGATCCGCGACGCGAGCGTCGAGTTCTTTCCGCCGGGTTCCCGCGAGAGGCAGACCGCGGCATGGGAATTGCACTCCCCAGGGGCGTCACCGACATCGACGATTTGAACGAGTTGGAAAGAATGAGAGACATACCAGGCTGGAAGGGAACGGGCGGCTTCACCCTCATCGAGCTGCTCGTCATCGTTTCGTTCATCGCCATCCTCGCCTCGATCGCGATCAACCGGTATCCCGCGGTGCGCGATCTCGCCGTGGACGCCGCGGCCAAGAGCGATCTGAAGAACGCCTTCAAGGCGGAGGAGGTGTACTACGCCGACCACGGCGAGTACGTCGCCTTCGAGGTGTCCGACGGTGGCAGCGCCGAGGAGATCGGCTTCAACGCCTCCCAGGGCGTCTCGCTCACCGCCACCGTCGAGAACGGCGGCCTGAGGATCGTGGGCTCCCACGCGTCGTCATCCAAGACATGGTGCGTGAGCAGCGAGAGCGGCAACGTGACGGAAGGCTCCTCGTGCTGATCTGATCCACCGCGGCCCCGGGCCGCGCACCGGATCCCCTTCCCCGCCGGCGCCACTCCCCTCGACAATCGGCGCATGCCCATGACCGGCTCCCCGCTGCTCCGTCTCCACCGCTCGGGCTGGACCGCTCTCGAGCTACTCCTCGCCCTGGTCCTTCTCGGCATCCTGATCGAGATCGCGTGGCCGCGGTGGGCCGCGTGGAGCGACCGGCAGGCGGTCGTGGCCGCGGCGCGGACGATTCGAACCGATCTCCAGCGGGCCCGTGCGGCGGCGATCCTCCGGGGAGAGACGATCGCCGTGGAGCTCGATACGATGGCCGCATCCTACGAGGCCCGTTCGCTGAGGGGAGGGCAGCGATTGTTCGGGCGTCGCCTGGAAGAGGGATTGTTCCTCCGTACGACCGCGTACAGGGAGCGGATCCTCTTCACCGCCCGGGGCACCGGCAGCCTCTACAGCACGACGTGGATCGGCGCCCACGATCGGCCCGGCGCCCGGTGGCACGGGACCCGGGTCACCCCGACAGGTGCGATCGAGGCCCGGTGAGGCGGGAGGCCGGCACCACGCTCGTCGAGGTCGTGGTCTCGCTCCTCCTGCTCGGGTTCGGGGCGCTCGCTCTCGCCGCGAGCCTCCTGGAGGCCGAGCGGACGCGCGGATGGGCCCTCGGTGCGACCGCCGCCCAAGCGGGAGCCGAAACGTGGACCGAGCGGTGGCGGCTCGGGGATCCGGCCTCGGGCAGCGGGAGCGTCGCCGCAGGACCGGGTCCATGGAGTCCCTCCATCGAGTGGTCGAGCCGGTCGGTGGGACCGTGCCTGGTCGAGGCCCGGGTCCGGGCCACGGCGGGCCGATCGGCGATCGGTTCGGCTCTCCTGGTGACGCGTCTCTTCCGCGGGGAGGGGTGCGCCGAATGAGAGCGGGTGCTCCCACGGCGGGATTCACGACCATGGAGCTGCTGGTCGCCGGCACGACGGGGCTCCTCGTGACCGGCGCGGCCCTCGCGCTCGTCCACGCCGGCAACCGCTCCGTCGCCACACTGGCCACGCTCCAGTCGGAATGGCACCACGCCCGGGCGGCCGCCTCGCTGTGGGCCGCGGAGTGGCGGGGGGCCGGCTACGACCCCACCGGCGCTTCCGGGGCCGGGCTCGTCCGCTTCGCTCCCGAGACGCTCGAGTTCAGTTCGGACTGGAACGGGGACGGGGCGCTGCTCCCGACATCCTCCAACCCGAACGAGCGGCTCGCCTGGGCGGCGGTTCCAGGAGCGTGGAAGCGCGGCGTGAACGGGGGGCCGCGGCTCGTGATGGCCCGCCCGGAGTCGATCCGCTTCGTCTTCCGTGACGGGGAGCTACGGGAGGTGACGGGAGGATCGCCCGGTCCCGTCGTCCTCGTGGAGATCGAAGTCCGGTTGCCGGGGCGAAGGCCGGGGGCCGGCCACACGGTCGTCTGGTCGGCAGCACGCCGGATGTCGCCGTGAGACGACGGCCGGACTCCGGCGTGACCCTGGCGGTCGTCCTGTGGTGCCTCGTGGCGCTGGGGCTCCTGTCGGCGACGGCGGCGACCCTCAGCCGGCTCGAGCTCGCCCTCGCGATCGCCCACCGCGACCACGCCGCCTCGCTCGCCCTGGCCGAGTCGGGCATGGCCGGGGCGCTCGCCGCGGTGGCGGCCGATCCCGCCCGGGCGGGTCGCGCGGACTCGATCGCGGGAACCCTGGAGACGGGGACATACCGCGCCCGCTGGACACCGGTCGACGCGGGCCTGCGGGTGGTGGCCGAGGGAACCAGCGGGCGCGCCTCCCGCACGATCGAGGCGTGGACGTCCGGACCCGTCTCTGGCGAATTGCGAGTGCTCGCGTGGCGGGAGGTGTGGGGAGAGATCCCGGAATAGCCCGGAGGGCCGGGACGACGGGCGATAGGAGGGTTTCAGGAACGAACCTTGCATCGATTCCGGGTGGACGTCTCCGTAGAGCAACGGAGGGTCCGTTCAAGGGCAAACCCCGAGCAATCGGGTGACGCAAAGCTACAGGGTCCGGCATCCGGTCGGTGTCGGACAGCCAGCTGCCAACGGCTACTCGCTCGAACGGAGACGAACCGATGAGAGTCCTTCCCCCCTGGGTCGCGGGCGAAGGCCGCGGCCCGTCCGGGTCCCGATCCGGCTTCTCCCTGATAGAGATCCTCGCCGCGGTGGTCCTGCTCGGGATCGCCGTTTCGATCGCCGCTCCGCAGGTGGCCGACATCTCTCGCCGCATGCAGGTGGACTCGGCGGCCCAACAGGTGCTGGGCGCCCTGGAGCGCGCCCGCACCGAGGCGATCAAGCGCAACCGGGCCGTCAAGGTGACCTTCGGCGAGGAGATGTACACGATCCAGTACGTCGGCGCGCGCACGCTCGAGGGAGCGCGCTTCGCCTCGGCGCCCGACTCGGTGAAGTTCGCGCCCTTCGGGCCGCCGCAGCTGGGTGGGGCGACCTTCGTGGTGGAGGTCGGCACGCACAGCGAGACCGTGGTCCTCGACGCGGCGGGGCACGCCACGGTCCAGTGACCGTCCGCGGGTTCACGCTGATCGAGCTCATGATCGCGATCGTGATCCTCGCGTTGGCGATCCTCGGCATGGCGACCGTCCTGCTGGGGACGAGCCAGTGGCAGGAGCGATCGGAGAGCGCGCTCGAACTCACGACGGCGGCCGAGGCGAAGCTCGAGGACTTCCGCGACTACTCCGCGGCCAGGACCGCGGACACGGTTCAGCTTCTCCCCGGCGGCTCGCTCACGTCCTCCGTGGACGACCACGCCGACTCGCTCCGGTCGGCGGAGGGGCGCTGGATCCTCCGGCGTTGGGAGGTGACGTCGGGGCCGGGGAGCGCACGAACGGTGGCGCTCCGCGTCGCGCCCCGGAACGAGAACGATCACACCGGCGCGGCCCGGGACTTCCACACCATCATCCTGATGGCCCCATGAGGAGAGACCGAGGCTTCACCCTGCTCGAGATGGTGATCGCGATCGCGCTGCTGGCGGTCGTGGCCGGCTCCCTCTTCGGGTTGGTCGTGAGCATGCAGAAGGATTATGTGCGCCAGCGGGACATCAACAACTCCCACGAGACCCTGCGGGCGGCCGAGAGCGCGATCACGCGCACGCTCCGCACCAGCCGGGCCGATCCCTTCGAAACGGGCGGCGCGCTGCTCGATCCCGACCCCGACGGCGACGGAGTGTTCGACGACCTCCGGGTCGTCTCCGACTACAACCCGGCCGACGGTGACTTCGCCGACGCGCTGGAGGACGTCGAGTTCTGGCTCGACGCCGACACCCTGAAGGTCCGGTGGCAGGCGGGGCAGACCCCGGTCACGCTCACCCATCCCGTGGAGGAGCTGGCTCTCGACTACTACGACAGCGCGGGCAACGCCCTCGGGACCGCCAGCCAGGTCGTGGACGCCACCCGGGTTCGCGTGACGCTGGCCACCGACCGGGGCGCGCGCTCCACCTCTCTCGACAGGATCGAGTCATGGGTATATCTGAGAAACTGAGTCCGCGCCGCTTCGGCCCGGAGGACGGAGTGGCCCTTCCGGTGGCCCTGTTCGGCATCATCCTGATCGCGGCGCTGGGGGCGGGGATCTGGGTCTCCACCTCGATCAGCGCGCGATCGGTGGAGAACCGGAGGATCTCCGCCGAGGCGGTCCAGCTGGCCGAGGCGGGCGCCGCCCACGCGATCCACGTGCTTCGCGACCACCTCGACGGGGAGGACTTCACCAGCATCCTCCGCGGCTCCGACGGCGCCGCGGGGACCTCCGACGACGGGCTGCTCGTCGGCTACGGTCTCTCCTCGGAACTCGAGATCCCGGCGTCCGGGCGCGCGCTCGGGGACGGGACCTACACCGTCGAGGTGATCGACGACCCGGCCGAGCTCGACGGCGACCCCACGACCGACACCAACAAGCGGGTCCTGATCCGCTCCTCCGCGACGACCAGCGGGAGCGGCTCGGCCACGATCGACGTGGTGCTGAACGACGGCCCCAACGCCTTCGTGCCCTCGATCGTGACCGACGGCCAGCTGCTCGTGGAGGGGAACCCCCGCCTGGTCGGCAGCTGTGGGGGGATCCACTCCAACCTGCAGATCGACGTGACCGGCGACGTCACGGTGAGCACCGAGGTGGCCTCCTCGGACACGGTCGTCGTCAGCGGCTCCATCACCCGGCCCGACGGAACCACGGTCGCGCCGCGCCACCACGAGACCCAGGTCGAGGTGACCGACTACAGCAATCCCTACAACGAGTTCTGCTCCAGCGGCGAGGCCGACTACGTGCTCCAGTCCGACGGCTACGTGCTGGAGACGTCCTCCGGGACCCTGTACGACGCGCGTACCCAGAAGCAGTTCGGCTGGCAACAGGTGAACACGGGGCCGATCGAGTGGGAGCTCGGCGGGAACACCGGGTATCCCGGGACCTACTGCGTGCAGGGCAACGCCGAGATCGCGGGGAGCCCGGACGACGGCAGCGGGGGCCCCCTAGACATGACCGTGATCGCCACCAAGTCGATCGACGTCTCGGGAAACCCCCAGATCCGCTCCTCCCACCCCGAGGACATCCTCCTGGTGGCCGGCAGCGACCTGCGGATCTCGGGGAACGTGCTCGGCGATCCCGGCGACTACACCGGGCTCATCTATGCCCGCGCCCAGTGCGACCTCCACGGGAACGCGCAGATCAGCTCGCGGGTGCTGTGCAAGGACGCGAACAACGCCTCCGGGGCCTACAATCTCGTCGACGGCAACGCGATCGGCGGCAACGTCGAGCTCGACTACGACTGCGCCGCGACCACGGGGGTGAGCGGGCCCCGCGAGGCGGTCTCCTGGTCGCAGCGGGTCGGGGAGTAGAGGGGAATCCGGGCCGCTGGCCCTCAACTTGCACCCTTGAAAGGCCCCATCCGCGCACTGCGCGGACCCGACAGGCCATTTCCGCGCAAAACATCGACGCTCCAGGGACTTACGGGGCTGTGCACGGCTCTGTGCCCGGGTCAGATTTCCGAGGGATCTCAGAAATCTGACGCGGAAGGAGGACAACAGGAACCCCATGCCCCTCTTCGGCCGATCCCGCAATCCCCTGGCCGTCGACCTCGGCTCGGGCCAGATCAAGGTGATCTCCATCGAGCCCGGCGACCCCCCGCGCCTGGCCGCCCTCGGCATCGAGCCGCTGGAGCCCGACACGATCGTGGGGGGGGAGGTGATGGACTATCACCTCGTGGTCGACATCCTCCGCGGGCTGCGCGAGCGGACCGGGATCGGCGAGGGGCCGGCCGCCACCGCGGTGTCCGGGCGCGACGTCATCGTCAAGCGGATCAAGATGGACCGGATGCGCGAGCAGGAGGCTCGGCAGGTGATCCGGTGGGAGGCCGAGCAGCACGTCCCCTTCGACATGGAGAGCGTGAGCCTCGACTTCGAGATCCTGGACCCCGGGGCCGAGGGCCTCCAGATGGAGGTCCTGCTGGTGGCGGCCAAGCGGGACCTGATCGAAACCCGGGTGCGGCTGCTCGACGAGGCGGGCTTCGAGGTCGACGTGATCGACGTCGACGGCTTCGCGATCCAGACCGCGTTCGAGCGGAGCTACGAGCACGCCCCCTACGGCACCTTCTGCCTCGTCAACGTGGGGCGGGAGACCACGAACCTGAATCTGGTCGACGACGGCCGGCCGATCCTCACCCGCGACCTGCCGGTCGGCGAGCGCCGCTTCGCCGAGGCGCTGGTCCGGGAGCTCGGGGTGACCTCCGAAGAGGCCGAAAGCCGGCTGCGGGGGCGCGAGGACGGCCTCGAGGACGCCGAACGGAAGGCCCTCGCCGAGCCGATCGAGAGCCTCGTGACCCCGGTGGAGCGCGCCCGGGCCTTCATCGCGACCAGCGAGGTGGGCGGCCAGCTCGACGAGATCGTCCTCTCTGGCGGAGGGGCCCGGTTGCCGGGGCTTCGCGAGACCGTCGCCGAGCGGCTCGAGACCGAGGTGACCGTCCTCGACCCGCTCCGTCGGGTCGAGGTGTCGGCCGTCGACCGGCAGACGATCCGGGAGCACGGGGGACCGGAGGTGTTCGGGGTGGCGATGGGCCTGGGCTTGCGGGAGGCCGAATGAACCCGGTTCGGATCAACCTCGTTCCCGGAGAGCGGCGCGAGCGGCGGCGGAGACCCGGCCTTCCGTCGATTCCCGCCCCCGCCGCGGAGTGGCTCCCCCGCTCGCCCTCGGTGGTGGTGGGAGTGCTCGGCCTGATCGTGGTCCTCGCCCTCGTGTTCCTCTACTTCGAGGAGCGGAGCGAGGTGTCCGAGGCGCGGGCGGCGATCGAGGAGGCGGAGGCAGACTCGGCCCGGCTCCACAGCGAGCTCGTGCGCGTGCGCTCCATGGAGGAGGCGCAGGAGCGGCTCGCCGGCCGGGTCGAGATGCTCGAGAACGTGGTCGAGGGACGACTGTACTGGATCGAGACGATGGAGGTGCTCTCCCGAGTCCTCCCCGAGTACACCTGGCTCCGGGCGATCGATCGCGAGGACCTCGGGCCGGACAGGATGCGGATCTCCGGGGCGACCTTCTCCAACGCCGCGGTGACCGAGTACATGCGGGACCTCGAGTCCTCCCCCCAGCTCGCCGACGTGTCGCTGGTCGGGGTGAGCCGGGCGGAGACCGATTCGATCTCGTATCAGGAGTTCACGATCGTGGCCGATTTCGAGGATTATCGGACGGCGGTGATCACGCCTGCGGACACCGCTGCCCAGGAAGGAGAGTGATGACGAAGCCCGAACCGACAACCACGCTCGTCGGGATCGCGTTGCTGGCGCTGGCGGTCGTCGCCACCGGCTGCGACTGGAACGACCCCGACGAGGTCCAGAACTCGTCGAATTTCGCGATCGTCCGCGCGCAGTTCTTCGCTTCGCGCGCGAGCCAGACCCCGGTGTCCGGGGTGCGGATGATCGTCGAGTCCGATCCCGAGGCGGAACGGCCGTATCGCGGTCCCGACGTCGTCGCGATCAGCGGCGCGACCGGCCTCGCCGAGGCGAAGGTGTTCCCCGGCTACCAGCAGCAGCAGGGTCAGGGCCAGGGGGGCGGCGGAGGCGGAGCCGGGGGAGGCCAGCAGGGTCCGACCACGCCCACCAGCCCCCTCGACTTCCCGCCCGGACTCTTCTTCGCGGACGTCGCCGTCACCCTGGTGTACAACGGAAGGATCGTCTCGCTGATCGCCGGGGGCCTGACGATCGGATCCGGGCGGGTCTACGATCTCGGGTCGGTCTTCCTCGACGATTTCGGGATCTTCGTCGACAGGGGAGCCCCGTGAGGCCGACGTCCGACGCCGTCGGGAGGACCTGATATGGCCCTGTTCGGCCTCGACGATCCGGACCGCCAGCAGGCGGTTCTCTTCGCGCTGCTATTGCTGGGCGGCGCGTATCTGTTCTGGCAGTACGTCTACACCCCCGTCCACGAGGAGAAGGTCGTGCTCGAGGACCGGCTCGCCACCCTCCAGGCCCACAACGACGAGGCGCGGGCCCTGACGCAGCCGGGCCGGGTGCGGGAGCTGCGCCAGCGGGAGGCGGAGTTCCAGGTCGCCCTGGCGGCCTACGAGACGATGCTCCCTTCGGAAGCGGAGGTGTCGGCCCTTCTCGAGGAGGTCGCGAGGGCGGCACTCCAGGAGGACGTCGAGGTCGTCAACTTCGCTCCGCTCGAGGTGGTGGAGGGCGGGAACCTGGTCGCGCTGCCGTACGACGTGCAGGTGCAGGGGGAGTACCACGACGTGGGCCGGTTCCTCGCCGACGTCGCCAATCTCCCCCGGCTGGTGCGGCCGGTCGTGGTCTCGCTGGAGCAGGTGGAAATCCAGCGTGAGGAGGGGGACGAGGACGAGGAGCAAGCCCGCGTCGAGTACGAGGTGCTGGCGACCCTCACCCTCACCACCTACATGCCGCCGGACGGGGTCGTCCGGGGGGCGGTGCCGCGCTCGATCGAAGGCGAGGAGACCTCGGCCGTCGATCCGTCCGTTCCGTCGAACGCGATGGCGGAGGATGTCCGCGATGCGGGCTGACGCCGTGCCGATCGCGCTGTCGATCGCGCTCGCGCTGGCGCTGCCGGCCGGGCCCGCGCCGCTCCTCGGCCAGCAGGAGATCCCACCCGACACGCTCGAGCTCGAGCGTCCGGCCGCGCCCCCCGTCACGGGGACCGCCAGCTACGACGCCGGTGGCCGCCGCGATCCGTTCGTCCCGCTCACCGCCGGGCTCTCGCCCGAGGAGGGGCCCCGCTTCGAGAGCCTCGAGCTGACGGGCGTCTTCCTCGGCACCCCGGGCAACAGCCTGGTCGTGCTCGAGGATCCCGCCAACCGCGGCCACTTCGTGAGGGTCGGCCAGCGCATCGGCAACGCCCGCCTGATCGAGGTACGCCCCCGATCGGCGGTGTTCCAGGTCACCGAATACGGCACCGTGCGCCGCGAGGTTTTGGAACTCGAACGTCCCGAGGAGAGGCCATGATACCCCACCGTCATCTCGTCGTCGCGCTCCTGCTGGGCCTGGTGCCCCTTCTCGCGACGGAAGCGGCTCCGGCCCAGGACGTCGCGGCGTACCAGGTGTACAACTTCCGGGTGACCAGCGCCGGGGAAGCGACCCGGCTGGTGATCGAGACGACCGGCGCCCCTCGCTACCGGGACGACTTCGAGCCACGGCCGCCCCATCTCGCGATCGAGCTGATCGGGGCCGTGGCGGACCTGCCGCTGCGGGCCTACGAGGACATCCATCGCGGCGGCGTGCGGCGGGTCACGGTGAGCGCGCCGGCGCCCGGCCGGGTGCGGCTCGACGTCTTCCTCTCGAGCGTCCGCAACTACGCCGCCTTCCAGCAGGGCAACGACATCGTCGTCTCCTTCGAGAACCCGGGCGGGTCGTTCCCCGCCTACGTGGCGAACCCGGCCGGTCGTGCTCCCGCCCCCCGGCCGACGCCGCCGCCCGCGGGCGCGGTGGTGACCCGGGAGGTGGAGGCCCCGGGCGGCGCCTCCGGGATGGAGATCCGGCAGGACGAAGGGCTTCCCGGCGTCGACGGCGAGCCGGTGACGCTCTCGTTCCAGGGGGCCGACGTGAACACGGTGATCCGGGCCTTCGGCGAGATCGCCGACCGCTCGATCGTGGCCGGTGACGTGGGCGACGTCACGATCACCGCCGACGTCCGCAACGAGCCCTGGGACGAGGCTCTGGTGGCCATCATGCAGGCGAACGGCCTCGACGTGCGGATGGTGAACGGGATCGTCCGGGTCGACTCGATCGAGAATCTCCGCGAGGCCGAGACCCTGATCGATCTGCGGACCCGGGTCGTGCAACTCGACTTCGTGGCCGCGCCCGACGTCGTGACCGTCGTGCAGCCGCTTCTCTCGGAGCGGGGATCGGTCACCGCCGACGAGAAGACGAACTCGATCGTCGTCACCGACGTTCCCGACCGGATCCGGGAGGCGGCCGACGTCGTGCAGGAGCTCGATGTCCAGACTCCGCAGGTGACGATCAAGGCGAAGATCGTCTTCGTGAACAAGGTCGACCTGAACGAGCTGGGGGTGAAGTGGAAGGCGGAAAACCTGGGCGACTTCACGACCGACACCCACGTGCAGGCGGAGACCGACGGGGAGATCGCCGACCCCTTCCTGGACCTCTCGATCGGCACGCTCGCCTCCGGGCTCAACGTGGGCGGGCTCCTCCAGGCACTGGAGCGCCGCGAGTTGGCCGACGTCCAGGCGGAGCCCCAGACCACGGTGCTCAACAACCTCCAGGCCGAGATCTTCGTCGGGGAGCGCACGCCCATCCGCGTTCTCGACGTCGGGGCCGACACGCCCGAGGCCCGGGCCAGCGTCGAGCTCATCGAGACGGGCATCATCCTGAACGTCACCCCCCACATCACCTCGAACGGGAAGGTGCTCATGAACGTCCTCGCCGAGCGCTCCGGCGTGCAGGTGACCGACCCCCAGATCGGCGTGACGTTCAACACCCAGCGGGCCAACTCGCAGATCCTGGTGAACGATGGCGAGACCGCCGTGATCGGCGGGCTGACCGTCCAGGACATCTCCGAGGTGCGGACCGGCGTCCCCGTGTTGAAGGACATCCCCGTCCTCGGCGCCCTGTTCCGCTCCGAGCGCAAGCGCTCGGAGAAGCGGGACCTGCTGATCTTCGTGACCCCCTACATCGTTCCGATCGAGGAGCCCGAGCGGGAAGTGGTGACGATCGTCTGTCTGGAGGATCAGGGGTGGTATCGGACCGACGAACCGATCGTCCACAACGGGGAGCGGTGGCTCGAGTTCGGCGCCCCGCAGCGGATGAGCCGGCAGGACCTGATCGAGGTCGGCAACTATCGCGGCGTGCCGGTCTACACCACCGTCGAGAACGCGGCGGTGGAGATCTACCTGCCGCTGTGCGCACCGGGCCTCTACCAGCCGTATCGACAGGTGGCGGCGATCCGCGGCACCACGGGATAGAAGGGAGGATGGCCTGAATGTTGCAATTGTCACGAGCGATGAAGATGTGCCCTTCCCCCGCCCGTCGACCGGGGCTGGCCCTCCTCGTGGTGTTCTGCGCATGGGGGATCGTCGCCTGCGAGGAATCCGTGCTGGGACCGAATCCGCCGAGCGCCGGTCCCGATGCCGTCATCGTCGCGGTCACCTCCACCCAGCTGGCCGCCCAGTTCGGCGTCCAGCTCGACACGCCCATCCGGGTACGTGTCCTCGACGCGCAGGGGCGGCCGATCCGCAGCGCGGTGGTGAAGTATTCCGTACTCGCCGGGACCGGGGTGTTCAGCGCCGACAGCACGCTGACCGACGACCAGGGCTTCACCGAGGTCCTGTTCCGGCCGATGAGCACCGGAACCGTGATCGTGGAGGCGAGAGTCCAGCGTCCGGGGGGCGCCGATCGCGTCCAGTTCACGATCCGGGTGCTCGCCGACCCCGACGTGGCGACCGAGTTCTTCAGGGTTTCGGGTGGAGGTCAGACGGCGCCCATCGGGGCGGTGTTGCCGAAACCCCTGGTGGTGGAGGTGAGGAACGCCAACGGTGGGCCGGTGGACTCCTTTCCGGTGAGCTTCACCCTGGAGGAGGCCCGAGGCGATCGTGGAGTCGCGGGGGTCGCCTCGAGCCCGAGCGGCTCGTTCACCGCTCAGGTCACCGTGCTGACCGACGCGAGCGGGCGCGCGCGGGCCTTCGTTCGCCTCGGCACCGAGCCCGGTCCCCACGTCGTGACCGCCTCCGGAGTGATCGTGGTCGACGGAGCGGGGACCACGGAGTCCGTCACCTTCCGCGCGGAAGCCGTCCCCATCGACGAGGTCGACATTCTGTTGCCGATCGCGGGTCAGGACCAGACGGTGACCATCGACACCCTCCACGCAGAGGAATCCCCCGATTTCCAGGGTGAGGACCCGAATCCGCTCGTCGTCCAGGCGCTCGACGAGTTCGGCAACCCCATCGAGGACGCCACGATCAGCTGGTTCCTCTCCGACGGCAGCGGTACGCTGGAGAGCCTGCAGACCCTCACCGACGAAGACGGTCTGACCGTCAATACGATCCGGGACGTCTCCGAAGGGCGGAACGTCGTGGTCGCCTTCGCTCCCGGCGCCGATCCGGTGGAGTTCACGATCACCGGCGAGATGCTCGAGCCAGCAGAGGAGGAGGGCGGAGGCGGCGGCTGACGTCCCCGACCGCGCTCACGACCCTCCGCTCGACCCCTCCCCGGGGCGCCGTTGCACGGCGCCCCGGTTCGTCTTTCCGCCCGGTCCTCGAAGCTCCTCCGGTGGTCGCGATCGCGAACTCCATGGCATATTCAAAGATCCGATGACGGCGCAACACAGCTCCAGCAACGGGTTGATCATCGTCGAGTCGCCGGCGAAGGCGCGGGCGATCGGCAAGTACCTCGGCGGCGACTACGCGGTGGAGGCGTCGGTGGGCCACGTCCGGGACCTGCCGAAGAAGGACCTCGGGGTGGACCCCGACCGAGGGTTCGAGCCCACCTACGAGGTGATCCACGGAAAGAAGAAGGTGCTGAAGCGGATCGGCAAGGCGGCGAAGGGCGCACAGCGGATCTACGTGGCCACCGACCCCGACCGGGAGGGGGAGGCGATCGCCTGGCACATCGTGGACGAGCTCGGGGTGCCCCCCGACACGGTGAGGCGCGCGCGCTTCTACGAGATCACCCCCACCGCCGTCCGCAGGGCGATCGAGGAGCCCGAGGAGATCGACATGCGGAAGGTGGACGCGCAGCAGGCCCGCCGCATCCTGGACCGTCTCGTCGGCTACCGGATCAGCCCTCTGCTGACCGACCCCTTCTATCCCGGCCTCTCCGCCGGACGGGTCCAGACCGTCGCCCTCCGGATCGTGGTGGAGCGAGAGGAGGAGATCGAGGAGTTCGAGCGGGTCCCCTACTGGCGGGTCACCGCGACGCTCGAGGCGTCCGGCGGCGATCCCCCCCGCTTCGAGGCCGAGCTCCGCCGGGTCGACGGCCGCCCGGTCGTCCCGCGGGGGCAGCCCGGCGAGGATCGGTACCGCCCGCCCGCGCTCGACAGCGAAGAGGAGGCGACGAAGGTCGTCGAGCGGGCGCGGGAGGCCGAGTGGAGCGTCTCGGCGATCGAGCGCAAGGAGCGCCGACGGCGTCCGTCGCCCCCGTTCACCACCTCCACCCTCCAGCAGGAGGCCTCCCGCCGGCTCGGCTTCAGCGCCAAGCGGACGATGGCGCTGGCGCAGCGGCTCTACGAGGGCGTCGAGCTCGACGGCGAGCCGGTCGGGCTCGTCACCTACATGCGGACCGACTCCACCCGCGTCTCGCGGCAGGCGCTGGGCGAGGTGCGGGAGGTGATCTCCGGCCGCTACGGCGAGGGATACCGCCCGGAGAAGCCGAACTTCTACCGGAGCCGCGAGGAGGCGCAGGAGGCCCACGAGGCGATCCGGCCCACCTCGGCGAAGCGTCCGCTCGAGGACGTGGAGCGGGCGCTCTCGCGGATGGACTCCGGCCGCGACCTGTACCGCCTCTACGAGCTGATCTGGCTCCGCTTCGTCGCCTCCCAGATGACACCGGCGGTGTACGACCGCACCCGGGTGGACTTCGTGGTCGACGGCGATCTCGAGTTCCGGGCTTCGGGCTCGGTGCTGAAGTTCGCCGGGTTCCTGGAGGCGTACCGGCGGGCGGGCATGAAGGAGGGACGCGACGACGTCCTGCTCCCCTCTCTCGAGGAGAAGGGGGAGGTCGGGCTCGCGAGGATCGAGAGCGAGGGGAAGGAGACCCAGCCCCCGTCCCGCTACAGCGAGGCGACCCTGGTGAAGGAGCTCGAGGCGCAGGGGATCGGACGCCCCAGCACCTACGCCACGATCGTCTCGCGGCTCTTCGAGCGGAACTACGTGGAGCGGGAGGGGCGGCAGATCCGCCCCACCGTCCTCGGCCGCTTCGTCCTCCGGTATCTCCTCCACCACTTCGACGACATCTTCGAGGTGGGCTTCACCCGGGAGATGGAGGAGGAGCTCGACCGGATCGAGGGGGGCGAACTCGAGTGGCGGGCGGTGGTCGGGGACTTCTGGCGCCCGCTCCACGAGGACATCGAGAAGCTCGAGGACGGGGGCGACGGGGACGCCCGCGAGGCGGAGTGGATCGACCTCGAGCCGCCGGTCTGCCCGAAGACCGCCGAGCACGGCCCGATGTTGATGCGGTGGAACCGGTTCGGCCCCTTCTGGGGGTGCCGGGAGTATCCCGACTGCAAGCAGACGCAGCCGATCCCCGAGCTCGGGCCCGATCCGCCCGAGGAGCCGTGTCCGAACTGCGGCGGCGAGCTGGCGATCAAGCGTGGCCGCCGCGGCCCTTTCGTCGGATGCGACAACTACCCCGACTGCGACTTCACCATGAACATCGGCGAGGACCCGCAGGCGGCGTGGGCCGCCCGCCAGCGCGCCCGGGAGCAGGAGGAGACGCTCGACCGCCGGTGCCCGCGGTGCGGGGAGGGCTCGCTGCAGGTGAAGTCGGGACGGTTCGGGGCGTTCATCGGCTGCAGCGAGTACCCGAAGTGCCGCTACACCGAGCCCCTGCCGACCGGCATCGAGTGCCCCGAGTGTGGCGAGGGCGAGCTGGTCGAGCGGCGCTCCAGCAAGCGGAAGGGGAGGCGCCGCTTCTACGGGTGCAGCCGCTACCCCGACTGCGACTACACCCAGAACGGCGAGCCGCGGGTCGCGACGTGCCCCGAGTGCGAGTTCGAGGTGGCCGAGGTGCGCCGTTCGCGGGACGAGGAGGACCGGCTCCGGTGTCCACGGTGCAAGCTCGAGTTTCCGGAGCCGGCGGAGGCCCCCTCGTGAGTCCCGACTCCCTCGCTCCGCGAATCGACGATTACCTCGACTACCTCGAGACGATCCGCAACTGCAGCCCCAACACGATCGAGGCGTACGGCCGGGACCTGGAGCGGTGGCGGGCGTTCTGCGCCGACCACCTCGGCGACATCGACGTCGACCTCCCGTCGGTGCGCGCCGAGGACGTCCGCGGCTTCCTGGCCCACCAGGCTCGTCGCGGGCTCGACCGGCGCACGATCGCGCGCCGCCTCTCGGCGGTGCGCGGCTTCTTCCGCCACGCCTGCCGCGAGGGGTGGACGGAGTCGAACCCCGCTCGCGCGGTCGCGGTCCCGCGCCAGCCCCGGCGGCTGCCCGAGGTGATGGGGACGGCGGAGCTCGAGGCGCTTCTCGCCGGCGGGCCCGACCGCGACGGGTTCTACGGGCGCCGGGAGGCGGCGCTGCTGGAGCTGTGCTACGGGGCGGGGCTCCGGGTGGCCGAGCTGGCCGGGCTGTCGTGGAGCGATCTCGACCTCTCCCGCGGCACCGTCCGGGTGGTGGGCAAGGGGGACAGGGAGCGCCGGGTCCCGACCGGCCGCTCGGCCGCGCGGGCGCTGGAGGCGTGGCGCCGGGAGGCGGCCGCCGCCGGTCCCGACGACGCCGTCTTCACGAACCGGTCCGGCCGGCGGCTCTCGGTCCGCCAGATCCAGCGGGTGACGAAGGCGGCGCTCCGCCGGGTCGCCGAGCGGGAGGGCGTCTCGCCCCACACCCTCCGCCACTCCTTCGCCACCCACCTGCTCGACCGCGGTGCCGACATCATGGCGGTCAAGGAGCTGCTGGGCCACGAATCGCTCTCGACCACGCAGCTCTACACCCACCTCTCGCGGGAGCGGCTCAAGTCCGCCTACGAGCTGGCCCACCCGCGGGCCTAGGGCGGACCGTGAGAGAGCTTCCCCCCTTCCGGGGCACCACGATCCTGTCGGTGAGGCGGGACGGCCGGGTCGCGCTCGGCGGCGACGGCCAGGTCACCGTGGACGACACCGTCGTGAAGAGCCGGGCCTCGAAGGTGCGCGAGATGCGCGACGGCGAGATCCTGGCCGGTTTCGCCGGCGCCGCGGCCGACGCGCTCACCCTGTTCGAGAAGTTCGAGGAGAAGCTCGAGCGGTATCCGAGGAACCTGCCCCGCGCCGCCGTCGAGCTGGCGAAGGATTGGCGCTCGGACAAGGTGCTGCGGCGGCTCGAGGCGCTCCTGGCCGTGTGCGACGCCGAGCACAGCCTGCTCGTCTCCGGAAACGGGGACGTGATCGAGCCCGACGACGGCATCCTCGCGATCGGCTCGGGCGGTGCCTACGCGCTGGCCGCCGCCCGCGCCCTGGTGGACGACTCCTCGCTGGACGCGCGCGCGATCGTCGATCGCGCGCTGAAGATCGCCGGCGAGATCTGCGTCTATTCGAACACGAACCTGACGATCCTGGAGCTGAGCCGGAGATGACCGACGAGTCCGGTCCCGACGAGGACCTGTACGAGACCCTCACCCCGCGCCAGATCGTCTCCGAGCTCGACAAGTACATCATCGGGCAGAGGGACGCCAAGAGGGCGGTCGCGATCGCGCTGCGCAACCGGTGGAGGCGGCTCCGGGTGGAGGAGGAGCTGCGAGACGAGATCCTCCCGAACAACATCGTCATGATCGGTCCCACCGGCGTGGGGAAGACCGAGATCTCGCGGCGCCTCGCCCGGCTCGCCGACGCCCCGTTCGTGAAGATCGAGGCCTCCAAGTTCACCGAGGTGGGGTACGTCGGCCGCGACGTCGAGTCGATGGTGCGGGACCTGATGGAGATCGCGGTCAACATGATCCGCCAGGAGTGGGAGGAGGAGGTCCTCGACGAGGCGGAGGAGAACGTCGAGGAGCGGATCCTCGACCTGCTGCTCCCCCCGCTCGACCAGGGAGCCGAGGAGCCGGGGCGGGTCCATCGCACCCTCGTCGACACCCTCGGGGTGGCCGAGCGGCGGGAGGGGCCGGAGGAGTCCGCGGCCGCCCAGCGGGAGCGCTCGCGGGAGAAGCTCCGAAGGCTGCTGGCCGACGGGAAGCTGGAGGAGCGGGAGGTGGAGGTCGAGACGAGCTCCTCCCGATCCCCCTTCGTCGAGGTGCTCGGTCCGACGGGGCTCGGTGACATGGACGTCGACGTCACGGACATGCTCGAGGGAATGCTCCCGAAGCGGACGAAGCGCCGGCGGGTGACGGTCGCCGAGGCTCGCCGGATCCTCCTCCAGGAGGAGCTCGGCAAGCTGATCGACATGGACCAGGTGATCGACGAGGCGGTCTACCGAACCGAGAACTCGGGCATCGTCTTCCTCGACGAGATCGACAAGATCGCCGGGGAGCGGGGCACCGCCGGCGGGCCCGACGTCTCCCGCGAGGGGGTGCAGCGCGACCTGCTGCCGATCGTCGAGGGGTCGAACGTCCAGACGAAGTACGGGCTGATCCGCACCGACCACATCCTCTTCATCGCCGCCGGCGCGTTCCACGTCTCCAAGCCCTCCGACCTGATCCCCGAACTCCAGGGCCGCTTCCCGATCCGGGTCGAGCTGAACAGCCTCACCGCCGCCGACTTCGAGCGGATCCTCACCGAGCCGAGAAACGCGCTGACGATCCAGTACCGGGCGATGCTCGAGACCGAGGGGGTGGAGCTCGAGTTCACCGGCGAGGCGATCGGCGCGATCGCCCGCTTCGCCGCCGAGGTGAACGATACGATGGAGAACATCGGGGCCCGCCGCCTCCACACGGTGATGACCCGCCTGCTCGACGACATCCTCTTCGACGTGCCCGACGCCGAGGGGGGCAGGATCGTCATCGACGAGGCCGACGTGGAGGACCGGCTGAAGGACATCGTCGAGGACCGCGACCTGAGGAAGTACATCCTGTGACGGGCGAGGCGGAGCGGACCGGATTCGCCGAGATCCACGAGCGGCTCGGGGCGAAGATGGCCCCTTTCGGCGGCTTCCTCATGCCGGTCCACTACGGCTCGATCCGGGCCGAGCACGAGGCGGTCCGCGAGCGGGTCGGCCTGTTCGACGTGAGCCACATGGGCGAGCTCCTCTTCGAGGGCCCGCGGGCCCTCGAGGCGATCCAGGCCGTCACCGTGAACGACGCCGGCGCGCTCGCGGTCGACCAGGCGCAGTACTCGGCGATGACGAATCCCGACGGCGGCATCGTCGACGACTGCGTGGTCTACCGGGTGGCGTCGGACACCTACCTGATGGTGGTGAACGCGGCGAACGTGGAGAAGGATCGCGAGCACGTCCGCGAGCACCTCCCGTCCGGCGGGGTCGACTTCCGGGACGCCTCCTCGGAGACGTCGCTCCTGGCGGTGCAGGGCCCGCGGGCGGAGGAGGTCGTCGCCCCGGTGGCCGACGTGGACGTGCAGGGGATCGGATTCTATCGTAAGCGGGACGGCCGGATCGCCGGTGTCGACGCGATCATCAGCCGGACGGGCTACACCGGCGAGGACGGCTTCGAGCTGTACTTCGACCGGGCCGGGAGCGAGGAGGTGTGGGGGGCGCTCGTCGCGGCGGGCGAGCCGGTGGGGCTCGAGCCGTGCGGGCTGGGCGCCCGGGACACCCTCCGCCTGGAGATGATGTACGCCCTCTACGGCAGCGACATCGACGAGACGACGAACCCCTACGAGGCGCGGCTGGGGTGGATCGTGAAGCTCGACAAGGGGGAGTTCGTCGGGCGCGAGGCGCTCGTCTCCGTCTCCGAGGAGGGGCCGGAGAGGAAGCTCGTCGGGTTCGAGATGGTCGGGCGGGGGATCCCGCGCCCCGGCTACCCGGTCCTGCTCGCCGGCGAGCCCGCGTCCGAGGTCCGGAGCGGCACGATGAGCCCCTCGCTCGGGACCGGCATCGGGACCGCCTACCTCCCGGCGGACCGGGCCACCCCGGGCACCCCGATCGGGATCGAGATCCGGGGGGAGGAGCACGACGCCGAGATCGTGAAACCCCCCTTCTACACCGGGGGCTCGCTGAAGCGGTAGGGAGGGAAGGATCGGGGAGGGAACCGTGACGGGCTCCCGGGTTATGAACCATACGATGCGAGCGTTCCGAATCCTCGCCGCGACCGCAGCCCTGGCGGCGGTTCTCGCCGCCGCTCCCGCGGCCGCCCAGGAGGAGCCGCCCGCCGGTTCGTGCGTCGTGGCGTACGTGGTCGACGGCGACACCCTCAACTGCGAGGACGGGACCCGGGTGAGGCTGCTGCTGGTGGACGCCCCGGAGGGGGGGCGCTTCGGGGGGCTCGCCCGCCGCGCGCTCGCCACCCTGGCGCCGGTGGGAACGAAGCTGACCCTCGAGACCGACAGCACCCGGCGGGACGCCAGCGGGCGGGTTCTCGCCTACGCCTTCCTGGCGGACGGCAGGTTCGTCAACGAGACCCTGATCCGGCTCGGCTACGCCCTCTTCGAGCCCGATCCTCCCAACGAGCGCTACGTCGAGCGCCTGCGCGCCGCCGAGGAGCACGCCAAGGAGAACGGCCTGGGCGTCTGGTCCTCGTAGCGATCCGGTCTCGCTGACGCGCCCGATCCGGCGCGATATACTCCACTCCATGAGCGATGCCGCTTCCCCCGCCGGGCGACGGGCCGCCATCCTCACCGTGAGCGACCGGGCGGCCGCCGGGCAGCGGGAGGACGCCAGCGGGCCGGTCCTCTCCGAGGGGTTGGCCGGGCTCGGCTGGGAGGTCGTCTTGAGCGACGTCGTATCCGACGAGGGGGAGGCGATCCGGCAGCGGCTGATCCGTTGGTCGGACGAGGTCGCCGTCCCGCTGGTGGTCACCACCGGGGGCACGGGCCTCGCCCCCCGCGACGTCACCCCCGACGCCACCCGCGCGGTCGCCGACCGCGAGGTGCCGGGGATCGCCGAGGCCCTCCGCGCCGCGGCCCTGGAGAAGACGCCCCACGGCATGCTCTCGCGGGGGATCGCCGCGGTCCGTGGCGCCACCCTGATCGTCAATCTCCCCGGGAGCCCGAAGGCGGTGACCGAGGGGCTCGCCGTCCTCGCGCCGGTGCTCGAGCACGCGACCCGGCTCGTCGCCGGAGCGACGGTCGACGACGCCGAGCATCGGCAGGCCGGTTCGTCGTGAGTGCCCGCGAGCTCCCCGGGACCGTGCTGGTGAGCCGCTACGACCCCGAGTTCGCCGTCCGGGTCGAGCGGACCCTCTCCTCCCACGATCTCGACGTGGAGATGACCGATTCCCTGCGGGAGATCCGCGAGCGGGTCGTCCCCGGCGACACCGTCGCGCTGGTGGTGCTCACCGGGGGCCTGGAGGAGCCCACCACCCGGGAGTTCCTCCGCGCGGTCGAGGACGCATCGGCGCCGGTCGCGGTTCTGGCGCTGGTGGAGGAGACCGAGCCCTCCGCCCTCGAGCGGTATCGGCGGGCCGGCATCGACGAGGTGCTCGAGAAGCCGTTCGACGCCTCCGAGCTCGTGCTCGTCTCCCGCCGGCTGCTCTCCCGCGAGGAGCTGGTGGGCCGGACCAACATCATCGGCCGTTCCAACCCGATCAAGCAGGTGCTGGAGCGGGTCGTCCAGTACGCCCCGGTACACTCGACCGTGTTGATCGAGGGAGAGAGCGGGACCGGCAAGGAGCTCGTGGCGCGGGCGATCCACGACCTCTCGCCCCGGAGCGGCAAGCCGTTCATCCCGGTGAACTGCGCGGCGCTCACCGAGAGCCTGCTGGAGTCGGAGCTGTTCGGGCACGAGAAGGGGGCCTTCACCGGTGCCACCAGCCTCCGGAAGGGACGTTTCGAGGTGGCCGACGGCGGGACCCTCTTTCTCGACGAGGTGGGGGAGATGCCGGCGGCGACCCAGGTGAAGCTGCTGCGGGTGCTGGAGGAAAGGGAGTTCATGCGGGTCGGCGGCTCCTCGCCGATCCGGGTCGACGTCCGG
>JAWVZN010000005.1:0-77642 GCA_033722155.1 Gemmatimonadota bacterium
CGGCTGCCGGGGGCCCGGCGGTGGATCACCGTGCACACGTCCCGCACCGCTGCACCCTCGCTCGAGGTCACCACGCCGATCCTCTCGGGCCACCAGGGCAGCCGCCGCTTCCGCTCCTCGGCGAACAGCCCCTCCTCGGCGAGCTTCTTCTTGAGCCGCTCGTACTCGAGCCACAGCGCCCCCCGGCCCCGGGGCAGCACCTCGGTGACCTGGAGCTGGAACTGGCCGCGGGCCCGGTAGATCGTCGGCCGGGCGATCACCACGACGCGCTCGCCGTCGGCGAGCGGGAAGTCGAGCCGGCGGTTGTCGCGCCGGAACATCGCGCACCGCACCTCGCTGGAGCCGTCCTTGAGGGTCCAGTACATGTGGCCGGAGGGGCCGTGGTGGTGGAAGGAGGAGATCTCCCCCTCCACCGCCACCGTCCCGAGCTCGGCGACCAGCACGTTGGAGGCCCGCAGAACGAGCTCGCTGACGGAGAGCACCTCGGCGGAGGCGAGTGATTCGAGCGGTCTCACGAGAGCGCTCCCTCGGGGGCCGGGGCGATGCCCGCCGCCCGTCGGGCCGCCACCAGGGTGTTGGATAGCAGCATGGCGATCGTCATCGGGCCCACCCCGCCGGGGACCGGGGTGATCGCGCCGGCCACCTCCCGCGCCTCCTCGAACGCGACGTCGCCCTCCAGGCGCCATCCCCGCTCCCGGGAGGGGTCCTCCACCCGGTTCGTCCCCACGTCGATCACGGCCGCTCCCGGGCGGATCATCTCCCCGGTGACGAGAGCCGGCCGACCCGCGGCGACCACGAGCACCTCGGCCCGGCGGGTGTGGTCCGCCAGCGCTCGGGTCGCGCTGTGGCAGATCGTGACCGTGGCGTGCGCGTGGAGCAGGAGGAGGGCGGCCGGTTTGCCGACGATGTCGCTCCGGCCGACCACCACCGCATCCGATCCGGCGACCTCGACCCCCGTCTCCCGGAGCAGCCGGAGGATCCCCGCCGGGGTCGCCGGGACGAACGCGGTCTCGAGCTCCCCCAGCGCCACCTTCCCCACGTTCTCGGGGTGGAAGCCGTCCACGTCCTTGCCCGGATCGATCGCGCGCACCACCGCCGGGGGATCGATCTGCGGAGGGAGGGGGAGCTGCACCAGGATCCCGTGGACCTCCGGATTCCCGTTGAGTTCGCGCACCCGGTCGAGCAGGTTCTCCTGGGGGGTGTCTTCGGGGAGCCGGACGACACGGGAGCGGAACCCCGCCTCCTCGCACGCCCGCTTTTTCATCCGCACGTAAGTGGCCGAGGCGGGGTCGTCCCCCACCAGGACCGCGGCCAGGCCCGGGACGGTGCCCGTGGCCTCGGAGAGGCTTCTCCCCTCCGCGGCGAGCTCGCCGCGGATCCGCCGGGCGATCGCCTCGCCGTCGATCAGGGTCGCGCTCACTCCCGGGCCTCCTCCGCCTCGAGCTCGGGGCGCTCCGGCAGCGGCAGCTCCCCCTGGGCGAGCCGCGGCTCGAAGCACTGTCGGCACCGCGCCTCGTAGGCGCGCGCGCCCCCCACCACGATCCGCTCCTCGCTATCCACCAGCCGCTGGGTGCGGTTGGCGGGGTTCCCGCACACGACGCAGATCGCCAGCGTCTTGGTGATCTCCTCGGCCGCGGCGAGCAGCTGGGGCATCGGGTCGAAGGGGCGGGCCCGGTAGTCCTGGTCGAGGCCCGCGACGATCACCCGCTTGCCCTGGTCGGCGAGGTGGTCGACGACCTCGAGCAGCTCCTCGTCGAAGAACTGCGCCTCGTCCACACCCACCACCTGGGTTCGGGGCTCGATCCGGTCGAGGATGGCCCGGGCGTTGTGCACCCGCTCGGCCTCGATCCGCATCTCGGAGTGGCTGACGATCTCGTCCGCGGCGTAGCGGTCGTCCACCATCGGCTTGAACACCTGCACCCGCTGGCGGGCGATCTCGGCGCGCCGGAGCCGGCGGATCAGCTCCTCCGACTTGCCGCTGAACATCGGCCCCACGATCACCTCGATCCAGCCGATCGGATGGCCGCGGACGAACGGGCTCACGGGCCGTGCTCGCCGCGGAGGTGCTCGGCGAGGTCGTCGAACGTCTCGAACACCCTGGTGGCGCACCCCAGCACCCAGGAGCTCACCTCCACCCGGGGGACGCCCAGGACCAGGTACACCGGCCTCCCCCAGTGGTGCATGAGGGTCACCTCCGAGGGGGTGCCGCCGGATCCGTGGGCGTGGCGGTCCCAGTAGCATACGAGGTAGTCGCACCGCTCGAGGGCGGCGATGTCGTGGTCGATGATCCGCCGCATCATGCGCCGGAACTCCGCGTGGCCGTTCGCCTTCCACTCCCGGAAGTTGGCCCGCTCCTCGGGGCTCACGATCTTCGCCTCCTCCACGTTCGGGTGGAACACCTCGTGCCCGAGCTCCTCGAACAGCGGCAGCAGGCCCTCGCGCCACTCCCGGCCCCGGTCGGGCGCGCGCTCCATCGCCCCGGCCAGATACGCCCGCAGCGGCTCCCCGCTCACCGCTCCCTCCTCTCCGGCTCGTCGAACCGCTCGATCGCGGTGGCGCGGCCGCTCTCCTCCTCGACGGTCACCACCACCCCCTGGAAGCGGACGTCCTCCTCGGCGACGTCGAACCGGTTCGGCGTGAGCTTCAGGAAGCGCTCGATCGCCCGCTCGGCCACGACCCCGATCACCCCGCCGTGGGGGCCCGTCATGCCCGCGTCGGTGACGTAGGCGGTGCCGCCGTCGAGCACCCTGGCGTCGGCGGACGGCACGTGGGTGTGGGTGCCGATCACCGCGCTCACCCGTCCCGCCGCGTAGCGGCCGAAGCCGATCTTCTCGGCGGTGGCCTCGGCGTGGAAGTCCACGAGCACGATCCGGCGATCCGCCAGCCGGTCGGAGTCGAGCAGGGTGTCGAGGCGGCGGAACGGGCACTCCAGGTCGCGCATGAACACCCGTCCCTCGAGGTTGATCACCGCGATCGGGATCCCGTCGGCCTCCCCGGTCCACACTCCGGAGCCCGGATTCTCCGAGGGGTAGTTGTCGGGTCGCAGGAGGCGGGGCTCGGAGTCCAGGGTGTCGTAGATCTCCCGCTTGTCCCAGACGTGGTTGCCGGAGGTGATCACGTCGGCACCCGCGTCGAAGATGCCGCGGGCGATCTTCGGGGTGATGCCGAGCCCGCCGGCGGCGTTCTCCCCGTTCACGACCGTGAACGCGGGCGCGTGGCGCTTCCGGGCCCGGGCCAGCCCCTCGGCCAGGACCCGGCGACCCGGACGCCCGAAAACGTCGGCGACGAACAGGATCTTCACGTGGCGTAGCGACTTCGCTGGGGTGCGGTTCGGATGCGGTGCGTGGGATTCGAGGGTCGGAAACTAGCGAAAGACCCCGCCGGAGTCACCGAAGAGGATTTTTTGACGCCCAAATTTTGTACAGTGGGTACCTCCCCGCCGACTTCTCACGTCCTCTCGCGAGGCGTGTGATCCATCGACGAAGCAAGGTTCCCTTTGGGTTCCTGTTGGCTCAAAAAATGTGCTCTCCGGATCGTCCGAACGGGGTCTTTCGCCCTCGACCGATCCTATGTCCGGTCCTGCTCCTCCCTCTGTCTTTCCGACTCTCCGGTCTCGAGCGCGCGATCCACGCGCGCTGCCAGCCGCTCGATCCGGTACACGGCCTCGTCCACGGTGGCTCCCAGTCGCTCCCGGTCCCGGAACAGGGCGTCGGTGATCTCCATCGCCCCCAGCACCGCGATCGGGAACGGCTCCAGCCCCGGCGAAGCGTCTCGCAGGGAACGTAGCGTGGTATCCACGTGGGACGCCACCCGTCGGGTGTACTCCTCCTCCTCGTCCGAGCGGATCACGAACGGCTCGTCGAGGATCGTCACCCGCGTCTGCGCGCGGTCCTCCGCTTGCTCGCTCACGCCTCCACCACGTAGCGGATCCGGTTCAGCATCGACTCGATCCTCTCCTCGAGCGCCTCGGCGTGGGCGCGGAGTCGCTCGTTCTGCCTCTCGAGCCCCCGGACCTTCGACTCCAGCTCGACCGGATCGAGCTCCGGGGACTCCAGCCGCTCGAGCCGCTCGGCGAGGCGCCGCGCCTCCTCGCGGGCGGCCCGGTGGCGCTCGGCGATCTCGGCGCGGCTCTCGATCAGGCGCCCGACCTTCGCCTCGAGGACGACCAGCGCGTCGCGAAGCCGCTCGGCGGAATCGACCTCGTCCGGTTCCCCCTCGGTCACCGGTTCGGCCTCGTCGGGGGATTCCTCGCGCTCCGCCGGCTCGGTCGAGGGGGGAGGCACGCCGGGAGCGGGGTCTCCCCCCAGCCCCTCGAGCTCCCCCTGCATTCCTCCGGGCTCGTCGGCCCGCGCGTCCCGCTTCGCTCCCTCGGTCATCTCTCCTCGCCTATCGCAAGGTCCAGCCACGGTCCCTCTCGAGCGACTCCACCATCTTCTCGAGCGGAGCGTCGACGTCCTCGTCGGTCAACGTCCGCCCGGCCTGGAAGGTGAGGCGGAGCCCGAGGCTGTACCGATCATCGGGCAGCTGGGGGCCCCGGTACCGGTCGAACACCTCCACCGTCTCGAGGTTCTCGAGACCGGCGGCGCGGACGGCGTCGACCACCTCCCGGGCGCGTACGTCATCCGGAACCACCAGCGCCAGATCCCGCTCCACCGCCGGCTCCCGCGGAAACGGCTCGAAGGAGACGAGGTCGAGCGGAGCCGCCAGCATGGCGAAATCGAGCTCGGCCACCAGCAGACGCGCGTCGACGTCCCACCGATCGGCGATCCCGGGATGGAGCTCGCCGCAGAAGCCGATCGTCCCTCGAGCCCGGCCGACCACCTCCGCCTGGCGTCCCGGGTGCAGGTACTCCCGCTCCCCGGAGGCGAACGTCGGGTCCTCTCCCGTCGACTCGGCGACGATCTCCTCGACGTCCCCCAGGAGGTCGTACAGATCGTACTCCGGAGGATCGGTTCGCGACCAGTGGAGGGGCTCCCTCTCGCCCGCCGCCGCCAGCGCCACGGCGCGCCGCTCCTCCACCGTCCCCTCCGGGCCGGCGCGGAACGCGTGCCCCACCTCGAACAGCTTCACGCGGTCCGCGCCCCGTCGGAGGTTGTGGACGACCGCCTCCGCGAGCGTCGGGAAGACGTAGGGCCGCAAGAACCCCTGCGCCTTGGAGATAGGATTCTTGATCTCGATCAGCTTGTCAACAGGGGACGCCTCGCCCAGAACCCCGGAGGAGACGAACGAGAGGGTCCGCGCCTCGTCGAACCCCGCTCCCCGCGCCGCCCGCGAGACGCGGGCGAGGCCCCGCTCCGTCGCTCGCCGGGAGGGAGCCACCGGCGGCGCCGGAAGCGGCTCGAGCGGGATGGCGTCGTAGCCGGTGAGGCGCGCGACCTCCTCGATCAGGTCCGCCTCCCGGCTCACGTCGAAGCGCCAACCGGGCGCGACGGCCGAGAGACCCTCCTCCTCCGGCTCGACCTCGAAGCCGATCGCCTCGAGCGGCCCGGCCGCCTCCCCGGCGTCGAACTCGCGGCCCACCACGTCGGCGAGCCGACCGGACCTCAGACCCACGCGGGCGCGCTCGGGCAGGGAGCCCGGGGCGTCCTCCACCCGTCCCGCGGCGACCGTGCCCCCGGCCAGCCGGGCGATCAGGGCGGCCGCCCGATCGAGCGCCCGCTCGACCCCGCCGGGGTCGACCCCCCGGGCGAACCGGGTAGAGGCCTCGCTGACGAGGCCGAGCTCGCGAGAGGTGCGGGCGACGCGATCGGGGTCGAACCAGGCGCTCTCGAGGAAGACGTTCGTCGTTCCCCCCGTGACCTCGCTCTCGAGGCCTCCCATCACGCCTCCGAGGGCGATCGGCTCCTCGGCGTCGCAGATCAGTGTCATCCGGGGCCCGAGGACGCGCTCGTGCCCGTCGAGGGTCACGAAGCTCTCCCCTTCCTCGGCGGCCCGGACGACGACCCTCCCGCCCGCGAGCCGGTCGAGGTCGAAGGGGTGGAGCGGCTGACCCAGCTCGAGCATCGTCCAGTTCGTCGCGTCGACCACGTTGTTGACGGGGCGCATGCCGAGCGCCGTCAGGCGGGCCTGGAGCCAGCCGGGGCTCGGCCCCACCTCGATCCCCTCGATCAGCCGTCCGAGGTAGAGGGGGCACCCCGCCGGGTCCTCCACGCGAACCCCGATCCGGTCGCCGGCACGCGCGTCACACTCCTGGAGCCCGGCCTCGGGGAGCTCCGGAGAGGAGCCGACGATCCAGCCCGCCTCCCGCGCCACCCCCAGATGGGAGAGCTCGTCGCCGCGGTTGGAGGAGACCTCGATGTCGATGATCGCGTCGTCGAGGTCGAGCGCTTCGCGGAGATCCCGCCCCACGTCGTTCTCGTCCACTCCCGGAACGCGCCAGATCTCCTCCGCCGAGCCGAGGGCGTCGAGGCCCAGCTCGGGCGCCGAGCACAGCATCCCCTCCGACTCCACGCCGCGGATCTCGGCCCGGCCGATCTCCCGGTCGCCCGGGAGTCGGCTCCCCGGGGTGGCGTACCCGTAGAGGGCCCCCACCTCGACGTTCGGGGCGCCGCACACCACCTGCCGCTCCCCGTCGCCGGTGACGACCGAGCACAGCGTCAGCTTGTCGGCGTTCGGGTGGGGCCCCGCCTCGACGACCCGGCCCAACACCACGCCCTCGAAGGTGGCGAACGCGGGCCGGACCTCGGCGACCTCGAGCCCCTGCAGGGTGAGGCGCCGGGCGAGCTCGTCGACGGCCAATGCGTCGAGCGCTCCATCCGGGAAGAGCCGGGTGAGCCAGCGATGGGAGATCCGCATCGTTCCCTCAGCGGGCGGCGAACTGGCGAAGCAACCGCAGGTCGTTCTCGAAGAAGAGCCGGATGTCGGGAATGCCGTACTTGTTCATGGCGATCCGCTCCACCCCCATCCCCCAGGCGAAGCCGGTCCACCGCTCGGGGTCGTAGCCGACCGCCTCGAGCACCGCCGGATGGACCATGCCGCACCCCAGCAGCTCCATCCACCCGGTTCCCCGACACGCGCGGCACCCCCCGCCCCCGCAGATCCGGCACTCGATGTCGAGCTCGGCGGAGGGCTCGGTGAACGGGAAGTAGGAGGCACGGAAGCGGACCCCCACGTCCTCGCCGTAGAACTGGTGGACGAACTCTGTCAGGGCCCACTTCAGGTGGGCCATGGAGATCCCCTCGTCCACCCACAACCCCTCGATCTGATGGAAGCACGGGGAGTGGGAGGCGTCGGGAGTGTCGCTGCGGAAAACCCTGCCGGGACACACCACCCGGACCGGCGGATCGACGGCCTCCATGGTCCGGATCTGCACCGGCGAGGTGTGGGTGCGGAGCACCAGCTCCCCCGGGGCCAGGTAGATCGTGTCCATCTCCTCCCGGGCCGGATGGCCCTCGGGGATGTTGAGGGCCTCGAAGTTGTGCCAGACGGTCTCCGCCTCGGGGCCGGTCGCCACCGCGAACCCCATCCGGCGGAAGATCTCGAGGAGGTCGTCGGCGACGATCGAGACGGGATGGCGGGAGCCGAAGCCCCGGCGGCGCCCCGGCAGCGTGGGGTCGAGGGCCTCCTCGGCCAGCCGCCGCTCGCGGGCCCGCCGGCGGGTTCGCTCCCCCGCCTCGGCGATCGCCTCCTCGATCTCGCCCTTCGTCCGGTTCACGAGCTCGCCGGCAGCGGGCCGCTCCTCGGGCGGCAGCTCGCCGATCGATTTCGCCGCGGCGGTGAGGGCCCCCTTCTTCCCGAGGATCCGCACCCGGATCTCCTCCACCTCGTCGGGGTCCGAGGCCTCGGCGAGCTCGCGCTCCACCTCGCGGGAGAGCTCCTCCAGGCGCTCGCGCAGCCCTTCGTTCACCACCGTCCGAAGGGGTTGGGGAAGAGGGGGTTCAGAGCCGGCTCTTCGCGGTCTCCACCAGCTCCGCGAACCCGTCGGGATCGTTCACGGCGAGCTCGGCGAGCATCTTCCGGTTGATCTCCACCTCGGCCTCCTTGAGGCCGTGGATGAACCGGGAGTAGCTGAGCCCGTTCTCGCGGGCGGCGGCGTTGATGCGGGTGATCCACAGCTTGCGGAACTCCCGCTTCTTCCTGCGCCGGTCCCGGTAGGCGTGCTGCAGCCCTTTCTCGACCGCCTCCCTGGCGGGGATGTAGAGCGTGCCGCGGCCGCCCCGGTACCCCTTCGCCTGCCTCAGGATCTTCTTCCGGCGCTCCTTGCGCTTCGGATTCTTCGTGATGCGGGGCATGGGGTCCTCCTACGAGCTCAGCAGCCGCTTGATCCGCTTCTCGTCCGCCTTGTCGACGATGCCGGACTTGCGCAGATGGCGCTTCCGCTTGCTCGACTTCTTCGTCAGGATGTGGCTCAGATACCCTTTCTTGTGCTTGATCTTGCCGTTGGCGGTCTTCTTGAACCGCTTCTTGGCGCCGCGGTTGGACTTCATCTTCGGCATGGTCGGGAACCTCCCGGCCGCTGGAGTCGGAATCCTCTCGATCGAACCCGGAATGGATCTTCGGGATCTAGCTCTTCGTGTCGGGCGCCAGGATCATGTACATGTTGCGCCCCTCCATGCGGGGCGCCTGCTCGACCTTGGCCTGGTCGCCCAGCTCCTCGATCACGTCGTCGAGCACCGCGCGGCCCACCTCGGGGTGGCTCATCTCGCGACCCCGGAACATGATGGTGACCTTCACCTTGTCGCGGTCACCGAGGAAGCGCTTGATGTGCCGCGTCTTGAAGTCGAAATCGTGCTCCTCGATGTTCGGCCGCATCTTGATCTCTTTCATCTGGGTCACGTGCTGCTTCTTCTTCGCTTCCCGCTCGGCCTTGGCCTGCTCGTACTTGTAGCGGCCGTAGTCCATGATGCGGCACACGGGCGGACGCGCGCTCGGCGCGACCTCCACGAGATCGAGGCCGCGGTTCTCGGCCTCCTCCCGCGCCTCCTCCACCGGAACGACTCCGATCTGGTTGCCGTCCGGATCGATCAGGCGTACGGGGCTGAAGCGGATCTGCTCGTTGACCCGCAGGTCGTTGTCGCTGATGTAGAGCCTCCTTCGTCGAGGTTCGTCGGTCCGGGCCCCCACTCCCCCGGCGGGGCCCCGACATCAAAAAAGCGGACGTCCCGCACAGGATGGGCAGGAGCCCGCTTCGAAACGACGCCGCGCCGGCCGACCCCCCAGGGGGGCCGTCCGCGTCGCGTCGGGGTACCCGCGGACTGCCGGCGCTCGAAGGCGCGACGTCCGTCAGGCGAGAAGCCGGGAGCTTCTGCTTGCTCTGTCTTCCCGTACGGGACGGGGACGAAGAAGGTACACGCCCTCCCGCGCACGGTCAACGCGCCTGCGCCGCCCCCCCCCTCCATCACGCCACCATGATCCCCGCGACCACGATGTACAGGGCCGCCCCGATCCCCGCCGCCCACAGCGCCAGGGGGAGCTGGGTGAAAACGTGGTCCATGAGGTCGGTTCCGGTGGCCAGCGAGGAGAGGATCGTGGTGTCGCTGATCGGCGAGCACTGATCGCCGAACACCGCCCCCCCGGTGACCGCCCCGAAGCAGAGCGCCAGGTACGCGGGATCGGGGTGGACCGCCCAGGCGAGCGGCATCGCGACGGGGAAGACGATCGCGTAGGTGCCCCACGAAGTTCCGGCGCTGAAGGCCACCACCATGCACAGCACGAGGAAGGCGGCCGGCAGCACGATCGCCGGCACGGCCTCGCCGAACGTCTCGACGATGTAGGACGCCATCCCGACCGCGTCGGACACTTCCTTCAGGGTGACCGCCAGCGCCAGCACGATCGCCCCGATCGTGACGCCCTTGCAGCCGGAGACGAACCCGTCCATCACGTCCCGCAGGCCCATCCCCTTCGCGAGCGCCACCCCCATCCCCACCAGGACCGCCACCACGAACGCCTCGGCGATCGGCAACACGGGATCTTCCCGCCGCCCCAGCAGGAAGAACGTCACCAGGAACGGCACGATCGCCACCGTCAGCAGGGTCGCGATCGGTGCGAAGAAGTCGATCAGGCCGGGCCGGTACCCCTCGGGCACGTCCTCGCGGGAGAGCTCCTCGGCCGCCATCGGCTCGGCTCCCTCCCGATCGAGCTTCCCCGTCTCGCGGGCGCGGCGGCGCGCGTCGAGCATCCGCTCGCCGGCGAAGAAGGAGAGGCGCTCCCAGGAGAAGAGGAGCGTGAAGGTGATCGCGAAGATCGCGTAGAAGTTGAACGGGATCGCCCGGAAGAAGAATGTGACCCCCTCCTGCTGGCTCCCGATCAGCGGGACGGTGCCCGCCACCAGGCCACCCACGAAGATGGGCCACACGTTGAAGGGCAGCAGGGTCGCCGCCGGCGACGCGGTCGAGTCCACCACGTAGGAGAGCTCCTCGTGGGCGACCCGGTTGCGGTCGGCCACCGGACGGACCGTGGCCCCCGTCAGCACCGTGGAGATCGTCCCGCCCTGGTGGAAGACGAGGCCCATGATCCAGGCGAAGAACTTCGCCGTCTTCGGCCCCCGGACGATCCGCTCCCCCGCCCACTCGGCGAAGCGCACCGCGCCGCCGGTCCGGGTCCACAGCCCGATCAGCCCCCCCAGCGCCCACAGGTAGACGAGGAGGATCAGCCCGTAGTCGGGCGAGCCGATCGAGGGGATCAGGAACTCCTGGACGACGTTCAGCCGTCCGCTGATCACGCCCCCCAGAACGATCCCGATGAACAGCGCGGAGACGACCTCCCGGAGCGCGAACGCCAGCACGATCGCGGAGAAGGCGGGGACCACGGACCACACCCCGTAGTGACCGTCCTGACGGGGAAAATCGCCGGCGACCGCCCCTCCGAGGGCGATCAGGGCGAGCGCGACGACGAGGCCGACCCACCGGACACGGCGCGTCGGCGCGTCGGCGTCCTCGCTCAAGAGCCCGTCTCGATCAGCTCGATCTCGATGCCGTCGGGATCCTCGATGAAGGCGATGGTCGAGCCCCCTTCGCCGACCCGGTAGGGGCCGCGGGTGAACTCCACCCCGTGCCGGGCCAGCTGCGAGCGCGCCTCCTCGAGATCGGGCACGCCGAAGGCGAGATGGCCGAACTGGTCGCCCAGCTCGTAGTCGCGGCCATCGTGGTTGTAGGTGAGCTCGATCGGGTGGTGGCCGTCCTCGTCGGCCAGGAAGACGAGGGTGGCATCGGCGCCCTCGAGGACCTTCCGTCGCCGTTCGGTGAGTCCGAGCACCTCGGTGTAGAACGCCACCGAGCGATCCAGGTCCTTCACGCGAATCATGGTGTGGAGGAGATCGGCCTTCATGTGATTTCTCCCGTAACGTGAGTCAAGTACAAAGGATTCATCAGGTTGTATCTTCCGGAGCGATCGGCGCTGTCTTCCCCGGCCGAAGGTGGCGCGCGCGCCAGCGCCGGACCGCCCTCGGGATGTCCGCGTCCTCGACGACCACCGTCCGGTTCAGCTCCCGCATCTGCTCGGCCGTCACCACCCCCTCCAGCCGTTGGAGCACGTCCCACACCCGGGGGTGGCGCTCGATCGTCTCCCGGCGAACGACCGGAACCGCCTCGTAGGGCGGGAAGAAGTTGCGGTTGTCGTTCAGCACGCGGAGGTCGAAGGCGGCGATCTGTCCGTCGGTGGAGTTGCCCACCGCGACGTCGATCTCCCCCTGGTCGAGCGCGCGGTAGAGCAGCCCCAGGTCCATCTGCTTCACCTCGCCGAACGCGATCCCGTACGCCTCCTTGAGCCCGGGATAGCCGTCCTCGCGGCTCATGAACTCGGGGCCGAAGCCGGCCGTCCACTCCTCGTCCACCGCGGCCAGGTCCCCGATCGCCTCCAGGCCGAGCGAATCGGCGTCCCCGGCCCGGACGATCACGGCGAAGGTGTTCTCGAAGCCGAGCGGCGGGGCGAGCACGAGGTCCCACCGGTCGAGATACGCCTCCTCCACCACGGTGTATACGGAGTCCGCGTCGTGGATCGGATCGCGGCCGAGGACCGCGACCAGGGCGGTGCCGGTGTACTCCACGTACAGGTCGAGCTCGTCGTTCACCAGCGCCTCGTGGGTGAGCTTGCTGCCGCCGAAGTGGAACCGCCGCTCCACGGGCACCCCCCTCTCCTCGAGCTCCTGGGAGATCAGCTCGGCGAGCACGTCCTGCTCCACGAAGTCCTTCGAGCCGACCGCCACCGCGTCGGCCCCCCCGCAGGCGGCGAGCAGGGGGAGCGCGGCCGCGAGGAGCCATCCTCTCACGCCGGCTTCACCTCTCCCCGCTCGGCGCCCGGAGCGCCCGGCGCGGTGAGACGCCGGCCCATCCAGCCGAGCAGGCCGTCGGCGGCGAGCGCCAGCAGCGCGGCGGGCAGCGCCCCGGCGAGGATGAGGGTGTCGTTCACCACGGCGATCCCCCGGAAGATGTAGACGCCCAGGCCGCCGGCGCCAATCGCGGCGGCGATCGTGGCGATTCCCACGGAGACCACCGCCGCCACCCGGATTCCGGCCAGGATCACGCTGGCCGCCAGGGGCAGCTGGACCTTCAGCAACAGCTGGAGATCGGTCATCCCCATTCCCCGCCCCGCCTCGACGAGCGCGGGATCGATCCCCCGGATGCCGGCGTGGGTGTTCCGTACGATCGGCAGCAGCGAGTACACCACCAGGGCGACGATGGCGGTCCTCGCCCCGACCCCCCCGATCAGGGGGATCGGGATCAGGAAGCCGAAGAGCGCCAGGCTGGGGATCGTCTGGAAGACGTTGGCGGTCCCGATGATCGGCCGCTCGAGGGCCCGGCTGCGGGTCGCCGCGATCCCGAGCGGCACGCCGATCGCCGCCGCCACCCCCACCGACACGCCGGAGAGGTACAGGTGCTCGCCGAGGAGACCGCCCACCTCGACGCGGTTCTCCACGAGGAAGCGCGCGAGCTCCCTCATCGCCTCACCCACCGCCGAGCTCCCCCGGGGGCTGCAAGGTCGCCGCCAGCGCGCGGGCCTCGGGATGATCCGATTCGAGCAGCACGTCCGCCTCGGCGATGACCGCGAGCTCCCCGTCGACGAGCACTCCCACGCGGTCCCCGAGAGCGAGCGCCTCCCGCAGGTCGTGGGTGACGAACAGAGCCGCCTTGCCGAGCTCCTCCATCAGCTCGCCGAACTCCCTCTGCAGCCGATCCCGGGTGAGCGCGTCGAGGGCGCCGAAGGGCTCGTCGAGCAGCAGCAGCGACGGGTCGGCGCCGAGCGCTCTCGCCACGCCCACCCGCTGGCGCTGTCCCCCGGAGAGCTGGTGGGGGAGGCGGGCACCGAACCGGCCGGCGGGCATCCCCACCCGGTCGAGCAGGTCGTCCACCCGTTCCGCGATCCGCTCCTCATCCCAGCCGAGGAGCTCGGGGACGAGTCCCACGTTTCGGCGCACCGTCATGTGGGGGAACAGCCCGACCTCCTGAATCACCCACCCGATCCCGCGCCGCAGCTCGACCGGGTCCCACGCCGTCGTCTCCACCCCGTCGACCCGCACCGCGCCGGCGGTCGGCGCGAGCAGCCCGTTCACGAGCTTCAGGGCGGTCGTCTTCCCCGCCCCCGAGCGTCCCACCAGCACCACGGTCTCGCCGGACGCGACGTCGAAGTCGAGCTCGCGAACGATCGTCGGGCCCCGATGGACCGCAAAGCTCGCCCGGTCGAACTCGACCGCGGCGGTGTCGGCGTCGGAGCCTGGGGGCATCATCTCCTCGACGGAGAACGTGGTAGCGCGGGGACACGCGGCTAATATAGGATCGCGATGTTCCCGCCCACCGCCACCTCGTCGAGCGAACCGCCTCCACCGGCCGGGGCGGTCGGCTTCGAGCCCCGGAAGGGCGATCGGTGGACGGTATGGGTGGACCGCACCTCCTCGGACGTCCACGCCTTCGCCCACTCCGTCGCCCGCGGTCTTTCGGACTCCCCCCGCTGGCTCCACTGCCGCTACCTCTACGACGAGGAGGGGAGCCGGATCTTCCTGAAGATCACCGAGCAGCCGGAGTACTACCTGACGGGGGCAGAGGTGGAGATCCTCCGCGAGCGCGCCAGCGAGATCCGCGAGGTGGCGGGCGAGGTCCCGCTGGTCGAGCTGGGATCCGGCTCGGCCGCGAAGACCCACCACCTCCTGGACGCCTGGACCCGGGCCTCCGGGGAGGTCGAGTACGTGCCGATCGACATCGACCCCTCGGTGTTGACGGAGGCGGCTCGACGGGTGGTCGAGGCGTACCCGAACCTCCGTGTCGAGGGCCTGGCCACCTCCTACGAGCGGGGGCTGGACCTGCTGCGGGATCGCTCCCCCCTGTGCCTCGTCTTCCTCGGGTCCACGATCGGCAACTTCAACCCGGACGAGACCGACGCCTTCCTCGCCCGGCTCGAACGGGATCTCGCCCCGAGCGACTCCCTGCTGCTGGGCGTGGACCTGGTGAAGGACGCCACGACGCTCGAGGCCGCCTACGACGACGACGCCGGGTGGAGCGAGGCGTTCACCCGGAACCTCTTCGTCCGGATGAACCGGGAGCTCGGAACCGCGGTCGACCCGGAGACGATCGACCACGTGGCCTACTGGAACGACCGGCTCGAGCGGATCGAGATCTACGCCCGCTTCCTGGAGGCGACCGAGATCTCCCTCGTCTCGATCGGACGACGCTTTCGGGTCGCGGCGGGCGAGATGGTACTCACCGAGATCAGCCGCAAGTACCGGATCGAGCGGATCGAGGCCGATCTGGCGCGCTTCGGTTTCCGGCTGGAGCGCTCTTTCACCGACGCCGGCGAGCGGTTCGGGTTGCTGCTGTTCCGGCGGATCGAGGAGACCGGTGCGCCCCCCGACTGGATGCGGCTCGCGGCGCGCCTCCAGCACGCCCGGCGCCGAACCCTCGAGCTGATCGAGCCGCTGGAGGAGGAACGGCTCGAACGGCAGGTCCTTCCCTTCCTCTCCCCCGTCCTGTGGGATCTCGGGCACGTGGCGGAGTTCGAGGAGCTGTGGCTGATCCACGCGACCGACGCGCTCGAGGAGGAAGAGGGCGGCCACGAAGCGTCCCTGGAGCGGATCTACGACGCCACCCGTACCGCCCGCCGGAGTCGGGGCGAGATCGAGCTGCCCGAGCGGGACGCGCTCCTGGCGCGGCTGCGTCGGATCCGCCGCGAGGCCCTCGCCCGGCTCCGCACCGTGCGGCTCGACCCCGACGAGCCCCTCCTCGCCGACGGCTTCGTCTACCGGATGGTCGCCCAGCACGAGCGGCAGCACCAGGAGACGATCCTCCAGGCGATCGCGCGGATGGACGACCTCGCCTACGAGCCCGCCCACCGCCACGACACCCCCCGCCCGTCCCTTCCCCCGGACGCGGAGGCCGTGCTCGTCCCCGGGGGCGCCTTCGTGATGGGGGCCGTCGACGACCCGGCCGCCTACGACAACGAGCGGCCGGCCCACTGGGTGGACCTGGAGGCGTACTGGATCGACACGTCGCCGGTCACCAACGGCGACTTCCTGGAGTTCGTCCGCGCGGGCGGCTACGAGCGGCGCGATTGGTGGAGCGAGGATGGGTGGGCGTGGCTCCGGGAGGCGGGGGTGGAGCACCCGCTGGGATGGCGTCGCGGCGCGAACGGCTGGGTGGAGACGGGCTTCGGGCGGGACGAGCCGCTGGTTCCGACCCGGCCGGTGGTCCACGTCTGCTTCTGGGAGGCGGAGGCCTTCGCCCGGTCGGTCGGAAAGCGCCTCCCCACCGAGGCGGAGTGGGAGAAGGCGGCGGCCTGGAACCCCGAGACCCGGGTCTCCCGCCGCTGGCCCTGGGGCGACGCTCCACCCGATCCGGGTCGCGCCAACCTCGACGCCCGAACCTTCGCCCCCGCCCCCCTCGGCGCGTATCCCGAAGGCCGCTCCTTCTACGGCTGCCACCAGCTGATCGGCGACGTGTGGGAGTGGACCGCCACGGAGTTCGGCCCCTATCCCGGGTTCGAGCCCTTCCCCTATCCCGAGTACTCCGAGGTCCATTTCGGCGAGGGGTACCGGGTGCTGCGCGGGGGCTCGTGGGCCACCGGCGTCGACGTCGCCCGCAACACCTTCCGCAACTGGGACTGGCCCTACCGCCGTCAGATCTTCGCCGGCTTCCGGTGCGCGAACGACGCGTGAGCGCGACCCCGGGAGGGCTCGCCGAACGGATCGCGCGCCTGCCCCTCGTCGTGGAGGGCCACCGGGTCGAGACCGGCTCGGTTCCGGCCGTCGGCTACTACGGCGGGGAGCCGCGTCCGACCGGGGTGATCGTGCTGGAGGGGGAGGACCACGAAGGGGCCGGGGAGAACGTGGGTTGGACCCCCGAGGCGCAGGACGCCTTCGCCGGCGCCTGCGGCGCGCTCGTCCCGCACGGCGAGACCACCGTCGGGGAGCTCTCGGCGGGGCTGTCGGAGGCGACCGGGGAGCCGTACCACCGCGCCGCGGTCGAAGCGGCGGCGATCGACCTCGCCCTGAAGCGGGCGGACACGAACCTGTTTCGGCTCGCCGGGCGGGACCCCCTCCCGGTCCGCTTCTGCTGGTCGATCCACGAGGGGGAGGATCCGGTCCGGACGGTGGAGGCCCTGCTCGCGTCGTGCCCCACCGCGCGGGCCAAGCTCGACGTCCCCGAGGAGGGGTGGCCCGACCGGGTTTGGGAGGCGCTGGGCGCGACCGGCCGGATCGTGGTCGCCGACTTCAAGCGGAAGGGCGTCCCCCGACAGGTCCTCGCCGCGCACCGCCACCTGCCGGAGGCTTGGCTGGAGGACCCGCCGCTCGAGACGGGCCGCGACGGGGCGGCGTCCGCCGCGACCGCGCACCCGGTCGGCGGCGTCCCCGGATGGCTGGACCGGATCTCGCTGGACGGATGGGTCCGCTCGGCCGAGGATCTCCGTCGGCCTCCCCTCCCCCCTGCGGCGATCAACGTGAAGGCCCCGCGGGTGGGGGGGTGGCTCGAGGCGCTCCGGATCCTGGAGCGTTGCCGGCGCCGCGGGTGGGCGGCCTACGTGGGGGGGATGTTCGAGGTGGGGATCGGGCGCTGGCAGGCGCGAACCCTCGCCTCCCTCTTCTCCGCCTCCGCCTGGAACGACCTGGCACCCGTCCGCGAGGAGGAGGCGTCGCCGTTCGCCGCCACGCCGCTCCCGATGTCGGTCGTGCGCCCGGGATTCGGGAGAGCGGAGCCCGGCCCCGGCGAAACCGGATCCCCGCCCGGCGCGTAGGGAGGGGGAAGCCGGCGAACCCGAACTGCCGAACGGAGGTGCCCGATGCGCCGCATCGCGATCGTTCCCCTGATGCTCCTCCTTCTCGCTCCCCTCCCCGCGTGCGACCTCGCGGTAGACATCCAGCTCGATGACGATCCTCCGCGCCGCGTCGTCCTCACCGACGCGCCCGTATCCTCGGAGTGGTCCTATCGCGCCCATGCCCTCGTCTTCGACGCCCCCCTCGATCTCGAGCTCGAGCTGATCCTGTTCGAGGACGACCGCTTCCGCCTGTGGATGGACGCCGCAGCCGACGAGGAGCTGGAGCGGGAGGTGGTCTCCGGAACGTACCGGTGGGAAGGGGACGCCCTCCTGCTGCGGGACGAGGGAGGGAACGTCCAGCGGCTCCGCCTGCGTGGGGACGAGCTCGTCCCGGATGCCGGATGGAAGTGGACCCTGGCGCGGGAGAGCCTGGGGCTGCCCGACTTCGGGTTGGAGCGCGTACGCTAGGGCGGCGTCAGAGGCGCTCTGACCGCACCTCGATCCTGACCCCGCGGCCGCGGATCTCCTCCAGGATGCGATCGGCGAGGTCGGGCTCGGCCCCCAAGGTCTCCGGGGGGTGGACCCCGGGCTTCATCCACGCTCCCTCCGTCACCGCGCGCGCCACCGCCACCGCGGGAAAGCCCGTGGCCCTGGCCATCGACGTGTCGTTCGTCTCGGGGTCGGTCCGGTCGAAAAGCGTCCAGGTGTCGCGGACGCGCTCTCCCTCCCTCTCCCCCTCGACCTCGACCCGCAGGACGGTGAGCTCCTCCTCGCCCGGACGAAGCGCCCACGCCCGCTTCAGCAGCCGCTCGGACACCGCCCGGGGAGCCACCTCGACGGCGCCGACCTCGATCTGCCCCTCGTTCAGGAACCCGCTGTCGCGCAGCGCCCGCATCTTCGCTGCGTGTCCGGGCCATCGCAGCGTCTTTTCGATCATCGTCGCGGCGGGGATCGTGTCGAGGAGGGTCCGGAGCCCGTCGGTGAGAAACGCCTCGAGCGTACCCACCCCCTCCACCTCCACCGTCTCGATTCCGGAGAGGGCGGGCCGGACGAGGACCTCGCCGTCCAGGCGGATCCGGGCCGGGCGTACGTACTCCTCGAGAACGTCCGCCGGATGGAACACCGCGCGGTATCCCCACGGGGGGCGGGGATCGGAGGGGATCCCGCCGACGAGGATCCGTACCGACTCGACCTCGTCGAGCCCGGACACCGACCGGCCGACCATCAGGTTGGAGAGGCCGGGGGCGACGCCGCAGTCGACGATCACCGGAATCCCCCGTTCCCGCGCGACCGGATCGAGCGCTCGAGGATCCTCGGGGGAGAAGGAGACGTCGACGGTCGGGATCCCGTGGTCCACCAGGGCGCGAAGGAGCTCGAACCCGATGGCCCCCGGCATCGAGAGAAGCGCCACGTCGGCTCCCTCCACCAGCGGCTGCACGAGCCCGGCATCGGAGAGGTCCGCCGCCCGGGCCTCCACCCGGTCGCCCAGCCCCGCCAGCGCCCGATCGCTCCGGTCGACCGCCCGGACCGCGAGGGCGGGCTCGTCGGCGAGCGTCCGGGCGATCAGGCCGCCGACCCTCCCCGCGCCCAGCACCACCGCCAGGCGCCCGCTCACCTCCGCTCCAGGCTCTCGCCTTCGAGGAACACCCATCCCACCTTCGGATGCTCGGAGCGGATCGTCCGCTCCAGCTCTCCGGCCGCGCTCTCGACGGCCTCCGCAGACACGTCCGAGGCGAAGTCGACCGAGAGCACCACCAGCACCTTTTCGGGCCCCATGTGCATCGTCAGCAGCTTGCCCACCCGCTCGACGGCCTCGTGGGTCGCCACGATCCGCCGCACGCCCTCGAGCAGCGGCGTCCGCGCGGCCTCCCCGACCAGGAGCCCCCGCGTCTCCCACGCCAGCCACAGCGAGACGGTGGCGAGGATCAGGCCGATGACGATCGAGGCCGAAGCGTCCCAGACGGGATCGCCGGTCGCGCTCGACAGGAAGACCCCCGCGGCCGCCACCGCGATTCCGGCCAGGGCCGCCGAGTCCTCGAACAGCACCACGAAGAGGGCGGGGTCCTTGCTCTCCTTGAGCGTCTCGACCACGCCGCGGTCGCCCTTCCGGCGGAGGAACTCCCGGACCGCGATGGTGGTGGCGACCGTTTCGAAGGCCGCCGCGATCCCGAGCACGACGTAGTTGGGAAGCGGGTCCTTCAGCTCCGCCGGATGGAACAGGTGGGTGACCCCTTCGTAGATCGAAACTCCCGCCCCCACCGCGAAGAGGACGATCGCCACGACGAAGCCCCAGAAGAACACCTCCTTGCCGTACCCGAAGGGGTGGGTTCGATCCGGCGGCTTGTCGCCGCGCCACATGCCGAGGAGCATGAGCGCCTGGTTTCCGGTGTCGGCGACCGAGTGGACGCCCTCGGCCAGCATCGCGCTCGATCCGGTCATCGCCGCGGCCACGAACTTCGTCACCGCGATCGCGCCGTTGCCGAACAGGGCCGCGTACACGACCCCCTTGCTTCCGCTAGCCACCGGGGGGAGGCGGGCTGGACTCCTCCCGCAACCGGGTCACGAAATGATCGATGTCCATCTCGCCGAGCTCCCCTTCGGCCCAGGAGCGGACCGAGACCTTGCCGGTCCCCGCCTCCCTCTCCCCCACCACGACCATGTAGGGGACCTTTTGCACCTCGGCGCCGCGGATCTTGTAGCCGACTCCCTCGCGCCGGTCGTCGATGCGGGAGCGCAGTCCGGCCCCTCGCAGATGCTCGGCGACCGTCTCCGCGTACTCGAAGAAGCGGTCGGCCACGGGGACGATCCGGATCTGCTCGGGCGACAGCCACAGCGGGAACGCGCCCCCGTAATGCTCGATCAGGATCCCCATGAACCGCTCGATCGAGCCGAAGGTGGCCCGATGGATCACCACCGGCCGGTCCTCGGCGCCCGACTCCGCGGTGTAGGTGAGGCCGAAGCGCTCGGCCATGTTGAAGTCGAGCTGGATGGTGGAGAGCTGCCACTTCCTCCCCAGCGCGTCGGTGACGTGGAAGTCGATCTTGGGGCCGTAGAACGCCCCGTCACCCGGGCTCACGCGATACTCGAGATCGTTCGAGTCAAGCGCCTGGCGCAATGCGGATTCCGACCGGTCCCAGATTGCGTCCGAACCGATCCGTTTCTCCGGCCGGGTGGAGAGTTCGCGCTCGATCTCGAAGCCGAAGACGTCGCCGAGCACGTACTGCACCAGGCCGATCAGGGAGCGGACCTCCTCCTGGACCTGCTCCTCGGTGCAGAAGATGTGGGCGTCGTCCTGGACGAACGTCCGCACCCGGAAGAGCCCGGTCACCACGCCGCTCTTCTCGTAGCGGTGCAGCCGGCCGAAGTCGGCGTAGCGGAGCGGCAGGTCGCGGTAGGAGCGCTTTTGCGAGGAGTACACGAAGGTCGAGGCCGGGCAGTTCATCGGCTTCACCGCCATCTCCTTCTCGTCCGCCCCGGTGAAGAACATGTTCTCCTTGTAGTTCTCGTAGTGGCCCGAGCGGTGCCACAGCTCCACGTCGTAGATCTGCGGGGTGATGATCTCCTCGTGGGGCCACGGGCCCTCGTAGAGATCCCGCATGAAACGCCGGAGCCGGTTGTAGATCCACGCGCCCTTCGGGTGGAAGTAGGGGCTCGCCGGCGCGTTGGGGTGGAAGCTGAAGAGGTCGAGCTCCCGGCCGAGCTTGCGGTGGTCCCGCTCCTTCGCCTGCTCGAGCCGATCGAGGTGCTCCTCGAGGTCCTTCCGCTCGAAGAAGGCGGTCCCGTAGATCCGGGTGAGCATCTCGTTCGCCTCGTCGCCCCGCCAGTAGGCGCCGGCGGTCGAGAGGAGCTTGAAGTTGCCGAGCCGCCCGGTGGTCGGGACGTGGGGGCCGCGGCACAGGTCGAGCCACTCGCCCTGCCGGTAGATCGTGAGGGTCTCCTCCTCGGGCAGGTCCTCGATGATCTCCACCTTGTAGGGCTCCTCCAGCTCGCGGAAGAGATCGAGCGCCTCCTCGCGGGAGAGCACTTCCCGCTCGATCTCGAGATCCTCCCCCACGATCCGCCCCATCTCCTCCTCGATCGCCTCGAACTCCTCGGGCGTGAACGGCTCGTCCCGGTCGAAGTCGTAGTAGAAGCCCCCCTCGATGACGGGCCCGATCGTCACCTTCGTTTCGGGCCACAGCCGCTGGACGGCCTGGGCCATCAGGTGGGCGGTGGAGTGGCGGTACACCTCGAGGGCGGTCTCGTCGCGATCGGTGAAGATCGTCAGCTCGGCGTCGTCCTGGATCGGTCGGGAGAGGTCGACGACGCTGCCGTCCACCCGGGCCACGACGGCGGCCCGGGCCAGTCCGGGTCCGATCCGCTCGACGATGTCCCGCGGAGTCGCGCCCCGCTCGGCCTCCATCTGGGAGCCGTCGGGGAGGGTGACGGTGATCGTGCCGTTTTCGCTCATGACGGTGGGAAGTTAGGGGTCCCCCCGATCCCCGCCAAACGTCAGAGCGCCCCGTAGCGCCGCAGCGTCCTCTCCGTTGCCACGTAGACGAACGACGGCTCCGTTCCGCCCTCCCGGTCCGCCGCCACGACCCGGGCGGTGATCCGAGTGTAGAGCCCCTCGTGGACCCCTTCGTAGGCGTCGAGGCGCTGGTATTCGGTTGGCTCCAGATCCCGGTAGAGGCGTCCGTCGACCACCTCGCCCACCGCCTCGAAGACGGTCGGAACAGGCATCCCCTCGATCTCGAGCAGCTCGAAGTCGAGCAGCCGGGCGGAGACGGCGGTGACGGACCGCTCCAGGAGCCGGCCGACGAAGGCCTCGTCGACGAGGCTCCCGTAGGCGAACAGGGGAAGCCGGGGTCCTGGCGGGAGGTGCACGCGAGAAGGGTAGGAGAGCGGCCCTCTCCGGTCCAGCCACGGGGAGATCCGCCTGGAACTCCCGATTGCAGGAGGTTCTCCCGTACCCCTAGATTCGGGCCGATGGAAGAGAGTGCCCGCCCGCGTGTCGGCGTCGTCATGGGATCGACCTCCGACTGGGAGACGATGCGTCATGCCACCGACACGCTCGACGAGCTGGAAGTGCCGTACGAGGTGGAGGTCGTCTCCGCCCACCGTACCCCAGACCGTCTGATCGAGTACGCCTCGACCGCCGAGGAGCGGGGGCTCAGGGTCATCATCGCCGGCGCCGGGGGCGCTGCCCACCTGCCGGGGATGACCGCCTCCAAAACGATCCTCCCCGTGCTCGGCGTCCCGGTGGAGTCGCGAGCCCTGAGCGGCCTCGACTCGCTCCTCTCCATCGTCCAGATGCCCGCCGGGGTGCCGGTGGGGACGCTCGCCATCGGCCGCTCGGGGGCGAAGAACGCCGCGCTCCTCGCCGCCGCGATCGTGGGGATCGAGGACGCCCCGGTCCGCGAAGCGGTTCGCGCCTACCGGGAGCGGCAGACCACGTCCGTCCTGGAGCGCACCGACCCCCGCGAAGGGTGATGAACGTCGGGATCGTCGGCGGCGGCCAGCTGGGGCGGATGCTCGCTCTCGCGGGCTACCCGCTGGGCGCCCGGTTCCGGTTCCTCGACCCGGCCGAGGATGCCTGCGCGGCGCCGCTCGGCTCTCACCTCGCGGCCGATTACGACGACGAAGGCGCCCTGGCCGGCCTCGCCGAATGGGCCGATGTCGTCACCATCGAGTTCGAGAACGTCTCCGTCGAGGCGCTCGAGCGGATCACCGGCACGGTGCCGGTCCATCCGGCGCCCGGCTCGCTCGCGGTGGCTCGCGACCGCCTGGAGGAGAAGACCCTGTTCGATCGGCTCGGGATCCCGACCCCCGCCTGGGCCGCGGTCGACGATCGCGCGGGGCTCGAGCGGGCCGCCCGGACGATCGGCCTCCCGGCGGTCCTGAAGCGGCGAACCCTGGGGTACGACGGGAAGGGCCAGGAGGTCGTGGGGGACGAGGGCGACCTCGGGGCGGCGTGGGACCGGCTGGGGAACCTCCCCCTCCTCCTCGAGTCGTTCGTGGCGTTCGACCGCGAGGTGTCCGTGCTCGCAGCCCGGGCTCGCGACGGGTCGACCGCGTTCTACCCGGTGAGCGAGAACACCCACGAGGAGGGAATCCTGCGGGTCTCCGTCAGTCGCCCCGGCGACCCCGCCGCGGAGCCCGCCCGGGAGCTCTCCGGGAGGATCCTCGACGCGCTCGACTACGTGGGCGTACTCGCGCTCGAGCTGTTCGAGAAGGACGGCGAACTGCTCGCCAACGAGATCGCCCCGCGGGTCCACAATTCCGGCCACTGGTCGATCGAAGGGGCGCGCGCGAGCCAGTTCGAGAACCACCTGCGCGCGGTGCTCGGGCTGCCGCTCGGCGATCCCTCCCCGGTCGGACTCGCAGCGATGGTCAACTTCATCGGGGAGATCCCCCCCGTCGAGCAGGTCCTCGCGATCCCCCCGGCGCACCTCCACGTCTACGACAAGGCTCCCCGTCCGGGCCGGAAGATCGGGCACGCCACCGTCCGCGCCGACGACGAGCGGGAGCTGCGGACGGCCCTCGACCCGCTCCTCGAGCTCGTCGGCCTCCCGGCCCGCTCGACCCGGAGTCGTCCGCCGGCATCCGGGCGGTGATCCGCCCGGCGTTCTACCGGTCGAGGCGGGAGAAGTCCACCGTACCGTACACCTCTCGCTTCCAGCGAAGTCCGAGATCGGTCACCTCGCCCCGCCTCTCGCGGGGACGCTCCCGCACGTCCCGGAAGCACTCCCACAGCATGCGCCGTTGCTGGAGCACATGGTCGGGCTCGCCCAGGGGGTGGCCGAAGGGCCACCGGACGAACAGCGCCCGTGGTGGGGCGAGGCGGCGGGTGATTTCCTTTTCGAGGGAGATCGACACCGTGGGGAGCCCGGCTTCCTCGATCTCCCGCTGGACCAGACCCACGGTCTGGTTGCACGTACCTCAGGCGGGCGTCAGCAGGACGAGGTCGACCTCCTCCCTCCGCATCGCCTCGACGACCTCGGGAGCGGTCTCCTCCACCAGAGCGGCCGTCTGGGGGACGTAACCCATCATGGAGTAGTGGGTGGGCGCCAGGCCGCCCAGCGCACCCTCGTCCACCAGCTCGCGGAGCCGGTCGAGGGGGAGCAGGATGTTCGGGTCCTCCTTCGCGTCGCGGGTGTCGTAGTGGGTGTGGTCGACCACCAGCTCGGCGAGCTCGGCGTCGTGCGGGATCGCGCGCCAGGAGGGATCGCCGGCGTCGCAGTCGAAGGCCGGCTGCTCGGCGAAGCGGAAGCCGCCGGTCGTGAAAACCGCGATCCGGCTCTCGGCGAATCGCCCTTCGAAGGGAACCCACGGCGTCTCCCCTTCGACCTCGGCCTCGGCCGCCTTTCGGGCCCACCACCGCTGCAGCTCCGGGAACGGGCCGATCGCCCGTGCGACCGCCCGGTCGAGGACGCTCCGGATGGTCAAGCCGTTTCTCCCTCGCTGGCCTCGGGCTCGATCCACCCCCACCGGTCCAGATCGATCGTGCCGTCGGGGTCGAAACGGACGCCCTCGTCCTCGAGGAGCGCCCGTTGGAGCTCGGGGGGAAGGCCGATCTTGGAGATGGAGATGCCGCCGTGGCGGTTGACGACCCGGTGCCACGGAACGTCGGTGCCGCTTGGCAGGGCGTGGAGCGCCCACCCCACCGCGCGGGCCGCGCGGGGGTTGCCCGCCAGCGCGGCGACGTGGCCATAGGTGGCCACCCGGCCGGGCGGGATCCGGCGCACCTGCTCGTAGATCGCGTCGTAGAACGACACCGGACCGTTCCTCTCCGGACGAGATCGACGCGCGAAAAAAGGCCCGGCTCGCAAGGTACGATCCGGGCCCTCCGTCATTCTGCTGGTGGAGCTGATGGGATTCGAACCCACGACCTCCGGAGTGCGATTCCGGCGCTCTCCCAGCTGAGCTACAGCCCCACGAGAAACACGAAATATAGGCGGTGGCGGCGCTTCTCACCACGAGGGCGGCGGATCAGCGGCCTCCTTCGGCGGGGACGCGGAACTTCAGCAGGCTCTGGTCGACCTGCTCGCGCCGCTCCCATCGCGGGCCCGCGTGGTCGTCCTCGGGGTTGGCCAGCAACTCGCTCGAGCCCAGGAGCTCGAAACCGGCGGCGGTCACCTCCTCGACGATCACCTCGTCGGCGATCCGGTGGGCGTCGACGTCGCGCCCCTCGTCGGTCCGGGCGTCGACCACCACGAAGAGCCCGCCCGGCCTCAGGGTCCGCTCCACCCCGGCGAGGAACTCCGGGATCCGGTCGACGGGAATGTCGTGGTAGTTGCGCACCGTGAGGAACAGGTCGAGGGTGTCGTCGGGAACCTTGGCGAGGGCGTCGACGTAGACGACGTTGCCGGCATCGGCGAGATCGCCGGTGGCGAGCCGCTCCTTCAGCGCCTCGGCGCGGCGGCCCGACATCTCGGTGAAGACGACCCCCTCGGGGCCGACCCACTCGGAGAGAACCCACGTGTTGTAGCCGGCGCCCGCGTGGAAGTCCAGCGCGACGTCCCCCTCCTCGAGCCCGGCCCACTCCAGCATCGCGAGGGGCTTCGAGAACTCGTCCCGGAGCCGGTCCTCCTCGGGGCGCTCGGGATCGTCGAGATCGACCCGTGCCTGCTGGGCGACACCCGGGGCGGCGGAGAGCGCGACCAGCGCGACTCCGGCGAATAGCGGAGAGAGTGTTCGGATCACGGGCATCCTCCGTTCGGTGTGCGGATCCACGGTTCGAACTTCTCGGGAAGCGTGTCGGGATACCCCGCAGAGGATAGTTTGCTCCGCCGATGGTGCACGAACACCACCCCCGTCGCTCGCTGGAGGAGTACCGGGAGTTCCGCGCGGAGATGAACGAGCGGATCCTCGAATCGGGCCACCTGGGGCTCAAGCGGTTCTTCGCGCTCGACGACCGGGCGTACGAGGAGGGCGCGCTCGACTCGCCCATCAAGGAGCTTCTCGGACTGGTCTCCTCGCTCGTGCTCCGGTGCGACGACTGCGTCACCTACCACCTGGATCGGTGCGTCCACCTCGGCGTCTCCCGGGAAGAGCTCGTCGAGGCGATGAACGTGGGACTCGTGGTGGGAGGCTCGATCGTCATCCCCCACCTTCGCCGGGCGTTCGCCACCCTCGACGCCCTGCTCGAGGAGCGGAACTAGGCCCCCCGGGTCTCCCCGTCCGGCTCGTCGGGCGGCAGACCCGGACGCTTCTCGCGGCGCTCCCGCCCCGACCGTCGGTCCTCGCCCGAGCGGCGCTCCGGGACCCCGGGCGGGGGCCCGACGTCCTTCTTCCGACGGTCCACGCCCGAGCGGCGCCCGCGTGCGCCCGAGCGGCGCTCCTCGCTCCCCGGTGGGGCCGGGGACTCCCCGATCTCCCCGCCCACCCCGAACAGCGTTGGCCTCCGCAACCGGAGGTCCGGGCTCCGGGCCGCGCGCAGGGTCTCGTACGTCCACGCCGCGGCGATCATCCCGAAGATCGGCGCCAGCCAGTAGACCCAGTGGGCGGCCCACACGTCGACCGCGACGGCCGGACCCAGGGAGCGCGCCGGATTCATCGATGCCCCGGTCAGCGGGAGCCCGAACAGGACCCCGAAGCCGTACGCGAACCCCACGGCGAGCCCGACCGAGCCGTAGGCGACCCGCTCGTCGGAGGCGACGGCGGCGATGACGAACATCAGCGCGAAGGAGAGGACCCACTCGAGGGCGAACGCCTCGCTCGGGGCGACGTCGGGGATCGTTGCGCCCACGTTCGCGACGTCCCCCAGGATCCCCCACAGGAACAGCGAGGCCGCCACCGCCCCGACGCACTGGGCGCCGACGTACACCAGGGCGTCCTTCGCCGGGAACCGGCGTACGGCCCACAGCCCGATCGTGACCGCCGGGTTCACGTGGCTTCCGCTCAGGTGCCCGATCGCGTACACCATGCACGCCAGGGCGAACGCGAACGCCAGGGCGATCCCGACGGCTCCCAGGCCACCGTCCGTCCGGGCGTCGACCATGATCGCTCCCGTCCCCACGAGGACGAAGAGGAACGTTCCGACCCCCTCCGCCACCGCGCGCCGGCCCAGCTTCTGAACCCGCATTGCACTCACCACTGCTCCTCCTTCCCCTTCGGGGCTCACTTGTGGTACGGCTCGTTGCGGACGATGGTCCAGGCGCGGTACAGCTGCTCGGCGAGGACCACCTGGGCCAGCTCGTGAGCCATCGTATGGCGGCCGAAGCTCACCTCCCGGCGGGCCGACTCCCGCACGCCGGCGGAGAGCCCCGACGCGCCGCCGACCACGAGGACGACCCGTTTCACGCCGCCCCGGGCCCACCCGCGCAACATCTTCGCCCACCCCTCGCTGGAGAGCGCCTCGCCGCGGCGGTCGAGGACGACCATCCGGTCGGCCGCGCCGATCGAGGCGGCGGCGAGCAGCCGCTCGCCCTCCTCCTCCCTCGCGACCGCTCCCTCCCCGCGGGCCGGCTTCACCTCGTTCCGCTCCACCGGGGCGTAGCGCGCGACTCGCTCGAGGTACTCCCCCACCCCGGACCGGGCCCACGGGGCGCGCAGCCGGCCGACGGCGAGGATCTCGAGCTTCACGCGCCCTTCACGCGTAGATCCCCCGCAGCTGGTGCACGAACGCCACCCGCTCGATCGCGCGCATGTAGCAGGCGGTCCGCAGGTTCACCGCGTGGCGGTCGGCGGCCTGCACCGCGTCCCCGAACGCGTTGACGAGGATCTTCCTCAGCCTCCGCTCCACCCTCTCGCGGCTCCAGTAGTACCCCTCCCGGTTCTGCACCCACTCGAAATAGCTCACCGTCACGCCGCCGGCGTTCGCCAGGATGTCGGGGACCACGAACACCCCCTTCTCCTCCAGGATTGCGTCGGCGGGAGCGGTCGTGGGCCCGTTGGCGCCCTCGCAGATGATCCGCGCCTCGATCCGGGGCGCGTTCTCCCGGGTGATCGCGTTCTCCGTGGCCGCCGGGATCAGGACCTCGCACGGCCGCTCGAGCAGCTCCCGGCCGTCGATCTCGTCGGGACCCTCGAGCCCCTCCAGCCACCGGTTCTGCATCGTGTGCCGGAGAGCGGCCTCCACGTCGATCCCCCCGGGATCGTGGAACGCGGCGGTGTGGTCGCTGATCCCGACCACCTTCATCCCCTTCTTCGCGCACCGGCGGGCCGCCACCGAGCCCACGTTGCCGAACCCCTGGACCACGACACGGGCTCCCTCCACCGGGATCTCCAGGTGGCGCAGCGCCTCCACGGTGAGCAGCGTGCACCCGTGACCGGTCGCCTCCCGCCGCCCGAGCGAGCCGCCCATCTCGACCGGCTTGCCCGTCACGATCGGCGTGACGGTGTGGCGGGCGTGCTGGCTGTAGGTGTCCATGATCCACGCCATCACCTGCTCGTTGGTGTTGACGTCGGGAGCGGGAACGTCGGTATCGGGGCCCAGAAGCTCCATGATCTCGGCGGTGTAGCGGCGGGTGATGTGCTCGAGCTCGCGGGGCGAGAGCTCCCGGGGATCGCACACCACCCCTCCCTTGGCCCCGCCGAAGGGAATGTTCACCACCGCGCACTTCCACGTCATCCACGCCGCCAGCGCCTTCACCTCCTCCAGGGTGACGTTCGGGGCGAAGCGGATCCCTCCCTTCGCGGGGCCGCGCGCGGTGTTGTAGTGGACCCGGAAGCCGGTGAACACCTCGATCTCGCCGTCGTCCATCTTCACCGGGATCGAGACGATCATCTGGCGCTCCGGGTGACGGAGGATCCGGTAGATCCCCCGATCGAGCTGGAGCAGCTCGGCGGCGTGATCGAAGCGGGACATCATCGCCTCGAACGGGTTCGTCTCCTGGAGCGGAACGTCCGACGGGGAGTTCACGTCCGCATCTCCTCGGATCGCGGCGGGAACAAGAGGGTGTTGCGGCGAAACGCGGGGTCGGGCTCGGGATGCGACCGGGTAAAATGTAGGCCGCGGCTCTCCTCGCGCCACCGGGCCGAGCGGACGATCAGACGGGCCACCAGGTGGAGGTTCGCCATCTCCGCGGCCGCCGGCTCGCGGGGAGCGTCGGGGATCCCGCCGGAGAGCGCCTCCAGGCGGTCCCGCGCCTCGTTCAACCCCCGGTCGTCCCGGACGATTCCGGCCCCCTCCCACAGGATCCGTCCGATCCGCCGCCGGATCCGTGCGATCTCCCCGGGATCCGGGGGAGGCTCTCCGGCGTTCCGGCGCGGGACCGGTGCCTCCGGGGGGTCGGGCTCCTTCAGCAGTTCGGCGCTCGCGCGGGCTGCCCGCTCCGCGAATACGACCGCCTCGAGCAGCGAGTTCGACGCGAGCCGGTTGGCGCCGTGGACCCCGGTGCAGGCGACCTCCCCCACCGCCAGCAGCCGGCGCACCCCGGTGCGCGCCCCGAGGTCGGTCCGCACCCCCCCGCAGGCGTAGTGGGCGGCCGGGACCACGGGGAGGGGCTCGGCGGGGGGATCGTAGCCGCGCGCGCGGCACCGCTCGAGGATGTGGGGAAAGCGCTCGGCGAACCGGTCGGCGGAGATCGAGGAGCAGTCGAGCCACACATGGCCCGCCCCGAGCTCGCGCATCTCGGCGTCGATCGCCCGCGCCACCACGTCGCGGGGGGCGAGATCCCCCTGGGGATGGAGCCTCGCCATCAACGGCCCGCCATCGACGCCCCGGATCGTCGCGCCCTCGCCCCGAACCGCCTCGCTGATCAGGAAGGCGCGTCCCTCGACCGGCCACAGCGCGGTCGGGTGGAACTGGACGAACTCCAGGTTGGCCACCGGCGCTCCCGCCCGCCACGCCATCGCGACGCCGTCGCCGGTGGCGATCGACGGGTTCGTGGTGAACCGGTAGGCGGTGCCGAACCCGCCGGTGGCCAGATAGGTGGTCCGGGAGCGGAAGGCGAGCAGCTCGCCCGAGTGGCGGTCGACCGCGAGGGCTCCCAGACACTCCGGCGGGCTCCCCGGCGCCACCCACAGGTCGAGCGCGAACAGGTGTTCGTGGATCGAGACGCCCGCCCGGGCGGCACCCGCGAGGAGCCCCCGTTCGATCTCCCTGCCGGTGAGATCCGAAGCGTGCACGATCCGGCGGGCCGAGTGCCCGCCCTCCCGCCCCAGGTCGAGGCGCTCGGGGGCACCGGGGTCGTGGCTGAACTCGATCCCCAGGGCGACCAGCTCGCGCACGGCGGCCGGCCCGTTCCGTACGAGCAGCCGCACCGCCACCGGATCGCAAAGTCCGTCCCCCGCGCGAAGGGTGTCCCGGACGTGGCTCTCGAAGGAGTCCTCCGGAGCCATCACCGCCGCGATCCCTCCCTGGGCGTAGTTGGTGTTGGTCTCCGAGTCCTCCTTCTTGGTGAGCACGGTCACCTCGCCCAGCGCGGCCGCCTTGATCGCGTAGGTGAGCCCGCCGATCCCGCTGCCCAGCACCAGCACGTCGGTGTCGACCACGCGGGGCGCGGCCGGGATCATCGGCCTTCTCCCAGGGCCTCGGCCACCAGGCCGAGGAGCAGCTCGGGATCGCGGGGGCGGAGGCGGCGGCGGAGAACCCCCACGCCCCGACCCCCGAACCACGCCGGATCGAGCTTCACCGCGTCCTTCTCGGTCACCAGGATCGGACGACCGGGGTGCTCGGCGAGGATCGGGGGGAGGTCCGCGGGACCGAAGGGATGGTGGTCGGGAAAGGCCACCAGGCGGGCCACCCTCCATCCGGCCCGCTCGGCGAACTTCCGCACCGAGCCGGGACGGGCAACCCCGGCGATCGCGACCGCCCCCGTGGTCGAGATCTCGAAGGGCTCCTCTCGACCGCGCGTCCAGCCGGAGAGGGTCACCGTGCCCGCGTCGTCCCACTCCGCCACGCACCCGGGAAGCTCCCGCCACCAGGGCGAGAAGGCCGAGCCGATCGTGCCCTCGGGCCAGGCGGACTCGCGCGGATCGCCGCCGACGACGACCCACGCCGCCGCGGGAGGGCGCCACTCGGGACCCTGCCGCAGCGGTCCCGCGGGAAGGCACCGGGCGGGAGCGACCAGGTCCTCCGAGAGGAAGCACACCAGATCCAGGCAGCGGGCGACGCGGCGGTGCTGGAGGCCATCGTCCAGCAGGAACGCGGCCGGCCGCGCCCGCTCGGCCACCGCCTCGGCGGCCCGCACCCGGTCGGGCCCCACCCCGACCCACGCCCCGGAGCGGGCGAGCAGCAGCGGCTCGTCGCCCGCCTCGCGGGGACTCTCCGAGCCTCCGCCGGGGGGCACCACCCGCAGGCTCTTCCGCTCCCGACCGTAGCCGCGCGAGAGCACCGCGACGGCCGGCTCCCACGTCCCCTCCTCCACCAGCCACCGCACCAGGCTCGTCTTCCCGCTCCCGCCCACGGTGACGTTGCCCACGCTCACCGTGGGCGCCGGCAACCGATCGGCGGGCGGGCGGAGGCGGCCGGAGAGGCGGAGCCGGGAGGTGGCGCGCCACAGGCGGGCCAGCGGAGCCGCGGCGACGCGCCACGCCGCTCCAGCCGTCCCGCCCCCGCCGTAGATCGTCCGGCGCATCCATCCGTAGGCCGGCGAGCGCTCTTCCGCCCGCGACGGGGAAGGGCTCAAGCGATTCCCTCCAGCAGCCAGATGACCACCACGACGAGGATCAGCAGGACGACCATCCACCCCGTCTTCGCCCGCTTCGGGCGATGAGGGGAGACCTCCTTCCGATCCTTCCACACCTTGAGGAGACTCAGACCGTGACCCCTCGCTCGCTCTCGGAGATGAAGGTGCAGAACCGGACGATCTCGGGATAGGGGTGGAGGTCGCTCTCGGCCCGCGCGAGGGCCTGGGTGATGTTGAGCTTGGAGTTGAAGAAGAGGCGGTAGGCCCGCTTGAGCTCGTCCTTGACGTTCTCGGGGAAGCCGCGCCGGTCGAGCCCCACCACGTTGAGCCCGAACAGGGTGGCGGGGTTGCCCGCGGCCTTCACGTACGGCGGCACGTCCTTCTGGATCCGGGACGCCCCGCCGACGAACGCGTGGGCGCCTACCCGGACGAACTGGTGGATCGGGGTCATCCCCCCGATGATCGCCTGCTCGTCGATGGTGACATGGCCGGCGACGTTCACCGCGTTCGACAGGATCACGCCGTCGCCGATCTGGCAGTCGTGCGCGACGTGGACGTAGGCCATCAGCAGGCAGCCGTCACCGATCTGGGTGCGGCCGAGCGCCCGGGTGCCGCGGTTCACCGTCGCGTACTCCCGGATCACCGTGTCGTTGCCGATCACGCACGTGGTCTGCTCGCCCTCGTACTTGAGATCCTGCGGGTCCCCGCCGATCACCGCCCCGTAGTGGATCTCGCACCGCTCGCCGATCACGGTGTCGCGCTCCACCACGGCGTGAGGGTAGATCCGGGAGCCGGCCCCGACCGTCACGCCCGGACCGACGATCGCGTACGCTCCCACCCACGCCTCCTCGTGGACCTCCGCGTCCGAGTCGACCACCGCGCTGGGGTGGATCTCGCCGACGGCGGACTTCACTTCGGCACCACCGAGGCCATCAGTTCCGCCTCGGCCACGATCCCGTCCCCGACCCGGGCCAGGCCGCGCATCTTGCAGTGGGGGCCCCGTCGCCGGAGCAGCTCCAGCTCGCACACCAGGGTGTCCCCGGGACGGACCGGCTGCCGGAACCTGACGCTGTCGAGCCCGGTGAAGTACACCACCTTCGAGTCCGGATCGTCCACCATGCTCATCAGCAGCAGACCGCCCACCTGGCCCATCGCCTCGACGATCAGCACACCCGGCATCACCGGATGGCCCGGGAAGTGGCCCTGGAAGAACGGCTCGGAGATCGTCACGTTCTTGATCCCCACGATCCGCTTCGCCTCCTCGAGCTCCTCGATGCGGTCTACGAGGAGAAACGGATAGCGATGGGGAAGCAGCTCGAGAATCTGCCCGACCTCGAGCACGGGCCGCCGCGCCGGCGGTGCGCTCGTCGCCTCCGCGACCTCTTCACCCTTCTCGACGCCGGCGCGCTCCCCGGCGGCCCGTGGGCCCCGGGGCTCCCCCCGTCCGTTCCGCCCGTCCTCCTCGATCCGCCGCTTCAGGATCTGGACCAGGGCCAGGTGCGTCCGGTGTCCCGAGCGCTGCGCCACGATGTGGGCCTGGATGTCCACGTTCAGCACCTTCAGGTCCCCGAGGAGGTCGAGGATCTTGTGGCGCACGAGCTCGTTCGGAAAGCGCAGCCGCTCCTCGTTGAGGATCTTGTCCTCCCCGATCACGATCGCGTTCCGGAGGTTGCCCCCCCGGATCAGGCCGGCCGCCTTCAGCTGCTCGATCTCGTGCAGGAAGCCGAAGGTGCGGGCCGGCGCGATCTCCTTCTCGAACACCTCCGGGGTGATCTCGAAGGAGTCGAACTGGTGTCCCACCAGCGGATGATCGAAGTCGATCGAGAAGGAGACCTGGAGGCGGTCGCTCGGCAACAGCACGATCTCGACGTCCCCGTCCTCGTAGAAGATCGGCTCCTCGACCCGGTAGATGCGGCCGGGAGCGTCGAGCTCCTCGATGCCCGCCTCCTCCAGCGCCTCCCAGAACGGGAGGCTCGACCCGTCGCCCACCGGGGGCTCGTTGGCGTCGAGCTCGATGCGGAGGTTGTCGATCCCGCGGACGGCCACCGCGGCCAGGACGTGCTCGATCGTGTGGACCTTGCATCCATCGGCACCGATGGAGGTCCCCCGCTCCACCCCGATCACGTGGTCGGGGTCGACCCGGATCTCCGGGCTCCCCTCGAGGTCGACCCGGACGAACGCGATCCCGGTGTCCGCCTCGGCGGGCACGAAGGTCATGTGGCACTGGTTGCCGGTGTGGAGCCCGACGCCGGAGTAGGTGACGGGGCGCGCGATCGTCCGCTGGCGGTCGCTCGAAGGGATCATCGGTCGCGTATCTTCGACTCCAGGGCCTTGATGCGATCGAACAGCTCGGGGAGCCGGGAGAACAGCGCGTGGAGGCGCATCTGCTCCCGGTGGGGCCGGGCGGGGTATCCGGACACCTCGGCGTCGTCGGACAGGTCGCCGATCACCCCGGCCTGCCCGCCGATCCGGACACGGTCGCCGATCTCGACGTGGCCGGCGAGCCCCGCCTGGCCGCCGATCGCGACGTGATCGCCGATCCGGGTGCTTCCCGCGATCCCCGCCTGGGCAACGACGAAGGCGTGCTTGCCGATCGCGACATTATGGGCGAGGTGAACGAGGTTGTCAATCTTCGTTCCCCGGCCGACCACGGTGTCCCCGGTGGACCCCCGGTCGATCGTCACGTTGGCGCCGATCTCCACCTCGTCGCCGATCTCCACGCCTCCCCGCTGGGGGACCCGGTGGTGGTGGCCTCGCTCGTCGGTGGCGTAGCCGAACCCGTCCGAGCCCAGGACGGTGCCGCTCTGCACCACGCAGCGCGCTCCGATCCGGGTTCCGCCGTGGACCGTGACCCGGGGGAACAGCCGGGTCCTCTCCCCGACCACGACCCCCGCCTCCAGCACGCAGCCGGCCCCCACCACGACCTCCTCGCCGAGCTCGGCCCCGGCTTCGATCACCGCCAGAGGCCCAACCGAGGCGGTCGACGGGACGGTGGCCGTCTCGTGGACGACGGCGGTGTCGTCCACCCCGGGGTCGGGCCTGCCGGCGGGGGCGATCAGCTCGACCGCCCGGGCGAAGGTCAGGTACGGGTTCTCGCTCCGGAGGACGTTCTGGCCGTCGGAGGAATACCCCTCGCCGGCCACCACGACCCCGGCATCGGAGCGCTCGGCCGCGCGACGGTAGCGGGGATTGGCGAGAAACGAGACGTCCTCGGGTCCCGCGTCTTCGAGCCGCGCCACGCCGCTGACGCGGACCTCGGGGTCGCCATCCAGCCGGACGTCGAGCGCTTCGGCGAGCTCCCCCAGCGTATAGGTGGGCAAGGGACCTCCGGTCGCGAACTCAGCGCGACGGCGCGCCGCCGGCCTGCTGGTTCATCTGCTGGATGACCTGGTCGGTGATGTTGAGCGCGGGATCGCCCGCCACGAGCGCGGGCGCGTTGAGGTCGAACACCAGCGCGTACCCCTGCTGCTGCCTCACCCTCTCGATCGCTTCGTTCACCCGCTGGATGATCGGCCGCATGAGCTCGGCCTGCTTCACGCTCGCCTCGCCCTCCGGGCCGAACTTCTCCTGGAAGTACTGCTGGGTCTCCCGCTCGAGCTGCAGGATCGTCTGCTGCTTCTCGGTCTTCTCCTCGGGGGAGAGGACCACCTCCTGCTTCTGGTACTCCTCGAACATCCGCTGGAGCTCCGCCCGCTTCTGCTCGAGCGTGTCCTGCCAGCTCTGGGTGGTCTGCTGGAACTGCGCGCTCGCCTCACCGTAGCCGGGGGCCTCCTGGATGATCGCCTCGGTGTCGACGTAGGCGATCCTGGGGGCCTCCTGCGCGGCAGCGATCGCCGGAGCCCCGATCAGGAGTCCGAGCGCCGCGACGATGAACCTCGCCTTGGCCATGGTATGTTCCTCCCTAGTTCTTCGGATGATCCAAAGGAATCTAGCCTCTCGCCTTCATACCCGCATGTGCCCACAAAGGTCGCGCGGTCCGCGACATGTGTCGCGAATGGCGACGTCGCCCGCCGGAGCGGCGGTTCAGCGCATCAGGTTTCCGAACTTGAAGTGGAGTCGCCAGCCGGGATCCGGCTGGCCGTCGCGATCGAGCTGGTCGAAGCCGTACGCGTAGTCGAGCCCCAGCGGCCCGAAGCCCGGGAGATCGATCTGGACGCCCACCCCCGCCCCCCGCTTCAGGTCCGCGAAGGTGACGTCGCGAAACTCGCGGAAGACGTCTCCGGCGTCGTAGAAAACGGACGCGTATACGGTGTCGGTGATCTTGAAGAAGTGCTCTGCGGTGAGCAGGACGAACGCGTTGCCGCGATCCTCGCTGCAGTTGACGGTGATCGGAGCCCCCACGTTCCTCACCCCGACGCAGTTGTCCTCGTAGCCCCGCAGGCCTTCGGCCGGGAACTGCACCCCGCCAAGCAGGAACTGCTCGGTCAGCGGAACGAACCCCGTGGCGTCGATCCCTCCGACCTGGAAGCGGAGATTGAGCACGGTTCGCTCGCTGAAGGTCGGGGCGAACCACGAGGACTCCACCTCGTACTTGCGGAAGCCGATCGTTCCGCCGAGAGGCCCTCCCGCCAGGTCGACGTCCAGGCTGTGGCGGGCGCCCTGGATCGGGTGCCGTCGCGGCAGCCGGGTGTCGCGGACGAGTCCGAAGTTGAGGCTCGACTCCGTCCGGGGGTACTCGTCGCCGAACCGGTCGTCGTCGCCCACGGCGTCCAGGTCGATCCGCTGCCACCGGTAGCCGTAGAAGAAACGGGTGGCGTCGTCCCACGGCAGGGGGGTGCCGAAGCGGACGTTCCCCCCGATCGCGTCCTGCCGGAACGAGGTGTTGATGAACCGGCGGTCGATGTCGAAGAAGCTGAACGACGCGCTCGTCTTGGTGTCGAGGAAGATGGGCTCGGTGTAGCCGAGCTCGAGGTTGTTGTTCCGCGAGCCGAACTCCCACCGAACCTGACCCGACTTCGCCTGGCCGAACAGGTTCGGCTGCTCGTAGCCGAGGAAGCCCGAGAGCCCCGTGCCGCCGCCGATGGCGGCGCCGAGGGTGAGGGAGCCGGTGCGCTTCTCCTGGACCTCGAAGGTGAGATCGACGTCGCCCGTCCCGTCTTCCACCACCTTCGTCGAGGGCACGATTCCGGGCTCGAAGAAGCCGAGCCCCTCCAGCGAGAGGAGGCTGTTGCGGATGTCGGAGCGGCGGAACCGCTCACCGGGGGTCACGAAGATCTGGCGGCGGATGACCGACTCGTGGGTGACGGTGTTGCCCTCGATCGTGACGTGACGGACGTGGGCCGGATCGCCCTCCTGGATCCGCCACGTCAGGTCCACGATGGTGGTGTCCGACCGTGTCTCGGTGACGGGCCGCACCTGGGCGTAGATGTAGCCGTCGTCCGCGTAGAGGTTCAGCAGCTCCTCCCGCGTGCGCTGGACCACCGAAGCGTCGAACACCTCACCGGGTCGAAGCCCGACGAGCTCCATGAGGTCGGAGCGGGAGAAGCGACTGTTTCCCTCGAGGGCGACCTCGCCGACGTGGTAGCGTGGACCCTCCTCGACCGTCGCGAAGAGCCGCAGCTTCCCCTTCCGCGGGAGCACCGCCACCGAGTCGTCGACCACCCGCATGTCGAGGTAGCCGTGCGCCCCGTAGAACTCGGGAAGCCGACGGTTCAGGTCGGCGCGCCACTCCTCCTCGTCGAACTCCCCGTCCTTCCAGAAGAACCAGAAGCCCTCCTGCTCGGTCGCCACCGCGTCGCGCAGCTCCCCGTCGTCGAACGCCTCGTTGCCGTGGAACTCGATCGATTCGACCGCCAGTTCCCGTCCCTCGCGGACCCGGACCACCATCGCGGTCGAGTCGGCCCCCGGCCGCGCGGGCTCGATCGCGACGTCGGCGGTGTGGAAGCCCTCTTCCCGATACAGCCGCTCCACCTCCATCGTGGCCTGGTGGAGCCGGTGCTCGAGCAGCCGGTCGCCGGGGCGGATCGCCAGCCGGTCCCGGACGTCGTCCTCGTCCACCTGCTCGATCCCCCGGAGCCGGATCGCGGTCACCACCGGCGCCTCCTCCACGGTGATCACGGCGATCACCCCGTCCTGCGCGGGAGCGGGACGGCTCGTCACCGCGACGTCGTCGAACAGGTTCGTGTCCCAGAGGGAGCGGATCGCGCTCTGCATCGCCCGCGGGGTGAGGCGCTCCTCGTCGGGGAGTCCCGACAGCGCCGCCACCCGGGCCGGATCGAGCGTGCTGGTCCCCTCCACCTCGACGTCGAGGATCCGGGGAGCTCGGGGTTGCTGGGCGGACAGGGGCGCGGCCGCGACTCCGATCGCGAGCGCGAGCAGAGCGGCGCGGAGCGGGAGGTCGGGGACCCGCGGCGTGGCAGACAGGCGCGCCGCCATCGACGGTCTCAGCGAACTTCTTCCTGCATCGACTCCTGCTCGGCGGCCTCGGCCTCCTCCTCCAGCCGGGGGGTGGAGGCCTCGGCCCGGAACTCCAGGCGCGATCCGTCCTCGGCGACCTCGACCACGATCTCGTCGCCGGGCGCGAATCGGCCCTGGAGGAGCGCCTCGGAGAAGGGATCCTGCAGATGGCGCTGGATCGCCCGCTTCAGCGGACGCGCACCGTACTTCTCGTCGAAACCCTTCTCGGCCAGGAAGTGCTTCGCCTCCTCGGAGAGCCGCATCTCGAGGTCACGCTCCTCGATCCGCTCGAGCACCTCGCGGAACAGGATGTCCACGATCTGGACGATGTGGTCCATGGTGAGCGGATGAAAGACGATCACCTCGTCGAGCCGGTTCAGGAACTCGGGGTTGAACACCTTGTCGATCTCGTCCTCGACGGCCTCCTCGATGCGATCGACCCGCGCTTCCTCGGTCGGCTTCTGGAAACCGAGGGCGGAGGTTCCCGTGATCCTTCGCGCACCGACGTTCGAGGTCATGATCACGACCGTGTTCTTGAAGTCGATCTTGCGACCGTAGTTGTCGGTGATGTGACCCTCGTCGAGGATCTGCAGCAGGATGTTGAAGACGTCGGGATGCGCCTTCTCGATCTCGTCCAGCAGCACCACCGAGTACGGCTTCCTCCGGACCTCCTTGGTGAGATAGCCGGAGTCCTCGTAGCCGACGTAACCCGGCGGGGCGCCGAGCAGGCGGCTCACCGTGAACTTCTCCATGTACTCGGACATGTCGATCCGGATCAGGGCGTTCGGGTCGGCGAACAGGAACCGGGCGAGCGCTCTCGCCAGCTCGGTCTTCCCCACGCCGGTGGGGCCGCTGAAGATGAACGAGCCGATCGGCCGCCGCGGATCCTTCAGGCCCGATCGGGCGCGGCGGATCGCCTTCGAGATCGCCTCGATCGCGTCGTCCTGGCCCACGATGTACTCGTGGAGGGCCTCCTCCATGTGGAGCAGCCGCTCGGTCTCCGCCTCCCGCAGCCGGACCACGGGGACCCCCGTCCACCGGCTCACGATGAAGGAGACGTCCTCGGTGGTGAGCTCGGGCATCTCGACGTCGTTGCCCTGCTCCCACTCGAGCTTCCTCCGCTTGATCGTCGACTTCAGCTCCCGCTCCTTGTCCCGGAGCTTGGCCGCCGTCTCGTAGTCCTGGGCCTTGATCGCCTTGTCCTTCTCGGCGACGATCTCCCCCACCTCCTCCTCGAGCGCGAGCAGGTCGGGCGGCGGCACCTGGGAGGCCAGGTGCACCCGGGCGCACGCCTCGTCGATCACGTCGATCGCCTTGTCGGGCAGGAACCGGTCGGTGATGTACCGCTCGGAGAGGCGCGAGGCGGCCTCGATCGTCTCGTCCGGGATCTCCACGTGATGGTGCTCGGAGTAGGCTGGACGCAGGCCCCGCAGGATGTCCACGGTCTCCTCGATCGTCGGCGGGTCCACCACCACCGGCTGGAACCGGCGCTCGAGGGCCCCGTCCTTCTCGATGTACTTGCGGTACTCGTTGAGCGTCGAGGCGCCCACGCACTGGAGCTCGCCGCGGGCGAGCGCGGGCTTCAGCATGTTCGAGGCGTCGATCGCCCCCTCGGCGGCTCCCGCCCCCACGAGCGTGTGGAGCTCGTCGATGAACAGGATGATGTTCTCCGACTGCTTGATCTCGTTGATCACCGCCTTGAGCCGCTCCTCGAACTGGCCCCGGTACTTGGTGCCGGCGATCACGGCGGCCATGTCGAGCGAGAGGACGCGGTGGTCGCTCAGGGAATGGACGATCTCCCCGGCGACGATCCGCTGGGCGAGACCCTCGACGATCGCGGTCTTGCCCACGCCGGGCTCGCCGATCAGGACCGGGTTGTTCTTCTTCCGTCGGGACAGCACCTCGATGACGCGCTCGATCTCCTTCTCCCGCCCGATCGTCGGATCGAGCTCCCCCTCGCGGGCGAGATCGGTGAGATCGCGGCAGAAGTGGTCGAGGGCGGGAGTCTTGGACTTCTTCTCGCTCGGCTTGGATGACTGGCCTGCTCCACCTTCCATCGAGCTCAACTCGCCTCCTAGCAAACGGATCGTCTCGTTGCGCGCCACATCGATGGTCACGCCCACCTCGTCCAGGATCTGCGCCGCCACGCCCTTCTCCTCGCGGAGAAGCCCGAGCAGCAGGTGCTCGGTCCCCACGTAGGAGTGCTTGAGGGCGCGGGCCTCCGCGACCGAGAACTCGAGCACCTTCTTGGCGCGGGTGGTGTAGGGCACCTCGTCCGCGGTCATGTCGCTGCGGCCGGAGTCCACGCGCTCCTCCACCCGGGCGCGGAGCTCCTCGAGATCGACGTTGAGGTTGGTGAGGATGGCCGCGGCCACCCCCTCTCCCTCCCAGATGAGCCCGAGGAGGATGTGCTCCGTCCCCACGTAGTCGTGCTGGAGACGCGTCGCCTCCTCGCGTGCCATCGACAGAACCTTACGGACTCGATCCGTGAAATTGCTATTCATGTGGCTCGCCCTCGTCCTCTTCCCCGAATTCTTCGTCGTCTCTTCCGAACTCCTCGAGTCCCACCTCCGTGTCGAGGATCTCGCGGATCAAGCTCGCCCGCTCGATCTCCCGCTCGCGCTTGTCCAACGTCCGACCGGCGCGCTTCTGAAGATGTGCGACCTGAGTCCAGAGCAAAAGCTTGTTGAGCTTCGATACCCCGATGTCCGGCAGCAGTTTCATGCTCACGCCGAGCCGGACCGCCGAGAGCAGGTTCATCATCTCGTCGAACGACATGGAGCGCGCGAACCGGAGCAGGCCGTAGGCGCGCCACACCTTGTCCTCGATCTCGTCGAGCGCGTCGCGCGCGAGCACCTGCCGGGCGTTCTCCTCGTACTCTATCACCTGTCGGGTGATCTGGGCGAGGTGACCGATCAGCTCCTCCTCGCTCTTTCCCAGCGTGGTCTGGTTCGACAGCTGGAAGTAGTTGCCGATCACGTCCGAGCCCTCTCCGTAGAGGCCCCGGAAGGTGAGCCCGATCTGGGAGAGGCCGTCGAGGACCTTGTGGATCTCGCGCGTGAGCACGAGCCCCGGGAGGTGGATCAGCACCGAGGCACGCAGCCCGGTGCCGGTGTTGGTCGGACAGCTCGTGAGAAAGCCGAACCGGTGATGGTAGGCGAACTGGAGCCGATCGCGGAGGCTGCGCTCGATCCGGCGGGCGATCTCCCACGAGCCCTCCAGCTGCAGCCCCGGGGTGAGCACCTGGATCCGGAGATGGTCCTCCTCGTTCATCAGCAGGGCGAGCCGTCCGCTGTCGCCGACCACGAGGGCGCTCGCCTCCTGGAAGTTGATCATCTCCTGGCTCACCAGATGTCGCTCCAGCAGCAGGGTGCGGTCGTTCTCGCCGAGATCGGAGAGGCGCAGGAACTGATAGCCGCCGTTCCCGGCGAGGCTCGTCTCGGAGATGGCGTCGAGCAGGTCCTCGGTGACCAGCTGCTGCTGGGCCGCGGTGATCGTCTCCCGGAAGGGGAAGCCCTCCAGGTTCCTGGCGAGGCGGATCCGGGTGGACAGGATCACGTCCGGGTGCGGGCCCTCGCCGCTGATCCACGCGAAGCCGCCCCCCACGGGCTCCAGCAGGTCGTCGCTCCGGTGGCTCATCCCTCGTCCTTCTCCGACTCGCCTCCGGCCACGCCGGCGGACTCGCGCTTTCCGCTCTGGAGGCCCTTGATCTCGTCGCGCAGCTCGGCGGCGCGCTCGTACTCCTCCGCCTCGACGGCCCGGCGAAGCTCCCGCCGCAGGCCGATGATCCGCTCCTCGCTCTCCTCCATCGGACCGATCGTGCCGGCTTCCACGATCCCGACGTGCTCGTTGGAGCCGTGGATCTTCCGCAGCAGGGCGCTCATCTCCTCCTCGAACGTGAGATAGCAGTGGGCACAGCCGAGACGCCCCGTGTTGCGGAACTGCCGGAAGGAGCAGCCGCACCGGGGACACGAGACGTTGGCGTTGGTGGCCTTGGTGAAGATCGGCGCCCCCATCTCGGAGAGAAAGTCGCTCAGGGGGACCTGCGTCTCCACCGGCGACGTCTTCAGCCCGCGCGCCTCGGCACACGCCTGACAGAGATGGAACGTCTCGGTCTCGTCGTTGACGATCTGCGTGAAGTGGACCGTCGCCTTGTTCTCTCCGCAATCCTCACACTTCATGGCTCGTACCTTCGCTGATTCTCGAACCGTTCCTGACGTCGCACGCGCCTCCCGTTCATCATACGCAAAAGAAGGGCGTTTCGTTCAATCTCTCGAACCGGGGCCCTTCGGGTCAAACGAGGGAGTCCCTCCGGGCCACGGTCGCCGGCACCAGGACCCCGTCCTCGATGTCGAGCAACCGCCCCGTGCGGTCGGCGAGGCGCTCGTCGTGGGTCGCCACCACCACCGCCACGTCCCGCTCGCTGGCGAGGGCGAACATGATGTCGTGCAGCCGCTCGCTGTTGGCGCGATCGAGGTTGCCCGAGGGCTCGTCCGCCAGGATCACGATCGGGTCGTGCACCAGCGCGCGGGCGAACGCCACGCGCTGCTGCTCGCCCCCCGACAGCTCGTTCGGCCGGTGCTCGAGACGCTCGCCGAGCCCCACCCGCTCGAGCAGATCCCCCGCCCGCTCGTTCGCCTCCGCCTCGTCGAGGCCCTGGATCAGCAGCGGCATCGCCACGTTCTCGAGCGCGGAGAACTCCAGCAGGAGATGGTGGAACTGGAAGACGAAGCCCAGCTTGCGGCTCCGGACCTCCGACAGCTCCGCGTCGGAGAGTTCGCCCAGGCGACGCCCGCCCACCACGACCTCTCCGTGGGTCGGCCGGTCGAGGCCGCCCAGCAGGTGGAGCAGCGTGCTCTTCCCCGCCCCCGAGGCGCCCACGATCCCGACCGTCTCGCCGGGCTCGACCGCCAGGTCCACCCCGCGCAGAACCCGCAATGCGCCGGCGCCGCCCCGGTACTCCTTGTGGAGACGATCGGCGATCAGGACCGCCGGGGCTTCCGACCGGTCGGGCCGGGATCGGTCACTCATACCGGATCGCCTCCACCGGGGTCATCCGGGCGGCCTGGATGGCCGGCCACGCAGTGGCCGCCAGGCTGATCGCGAGGCTGGCGAGGACGATCCCCGCGAGGTTCCACGGCTCCACGGTGACCGGGAGCGTATCGATGAAGTACACGTCGCCCGGGAGGGAGATGAATCGGTAGCGCGCGAGCAGGAAGACCGCCCCGAGGCCCACGATCACCCCGAGCCCCGTGCCGACGACCCCGATCAGGACGCCCTGGACGAGGAACACCCGGCGGATCCCCCGGCCGCGCATCCCCATCGAGCGGAGGATCCCGATCTCCTTCGTCTTGTCCATCACGATCATCGTGAGCGTGCTGATGATGTTGAACGCGGCCACCAGCACGATGAGGACCAAGATAACGAACATGGCCCGCTTCTCCAGCTTCAGGGCGCTGAACAGCGGCTGGTTCAGCTCGATCCACGTGGTGGTGTAGAACGGGCCCTCCAGCCCCTCGATCGCCCGCTCCCCGATCGCCCGGGCCGACCAGATGTCGTCCACCCGCGCCGACACCCCGTAGGCCACCTCCCCGGTCCCGAGGTACCGCTGGAGGGCGTCGAGCGAGGTGTACACGAACTTGGAATCGTACTCGAAGAACCCGCTCCGGAACGTCCCCGCGAGAATGAACTTCTGGAGCTTCGGGACGGTGCCGTGAAGGGGGCTCACCGAGGCGGCCTCGGGCGTCGTCAGGGTGAGGGTGTCGCCCGGGAACGCCCCCAGCCGATCCGCCAGCAGGTACCCCGTCACCACCTTCGGGTACGCCTCGTCGGGCCCGGGAACGAGGTCGTACTCGCCGCTCACGATCTGTTCCGGGGTGTCCGCGACCTCACCCTCCAGGCGGGGATCGACGCCCCGGATCACCGCCCCCTCGTTGCGGCCCCGGCCGTGGCCCACGATCCCCTCCGTGTAGATGAACGGCGCCGCCCCGGTGACGCCCGGGGCTCGCTCGATCCGGTCGACCACGCGTCGATACCCCTCGATCGGCTGATTGTTGTACTTCTGGATCATCAGGTGGGGCGTGTTCGTGAGGATCTTGCTTCGGAGGTCCTCCTGCAGCCCGTTCATCACGCTCATCACGATGACGAGCGCCGCGACCCCGACGAACACCCCGCCGATCGCGATCAGCCCGATCACCGAGATCACCCCCGAGCGGCGCTTCGACATGAGATACCGCAGCGCGATGCGCGTCTCGAGGCTCATCCCTCCCCCTCCTCCTCCTCGGGCCGCAGCAGCGGGAAGAGGATCACGTCGCGGATCGAGGGGGTGTCGGTGAGGAACATCACCAGCCGGTCGACGCCGATCCCCATTCCCGCCGTCGGCGGCATCCCGTACTCCAGCGCGCGCAGGAAGTCCTCGTCCACCGTCGCGGCCGCCTCGACGTCGCCCGCGGCCGCGCGCTCGGCCTGCTCCTCGAATCGCCGTCGCTGCTCCCGCGGATCGTTCAGCTCGCTGAAGGCGTTGCCGAGCTCCTGGCCGAACAGGTACACCTCGAACCGCTCCACGAGCCGGGGGTCGTCGGGATGCGACTTCGCCAGCGGCGAGAGCGACTTCGGATGGTCGATCACGAAGGCGGGGCCGGCGAGGTCCGGCTCGACGAGCTCGACGAAGAGGCGGTCCAGGATCTTGCCGGGCCCGTCGGCGGGCTCGATCTCCATCCCACGTGCCTCCGCCTGAGCGGCGAGCGCCTCGCGGTCGAGATCTCCGACGTCGATCCCCCTCTCCTCGAGAGCTTCGAGAAAGCGGACCCGGGGCCAGGGCGGTGCGACGTCCACCGTCACTCCCTGCCAGGTCAGCGTCGTTCCCCCGGCCACGCGCCCGACGACTTCGGCGATCAGCTCCTCGGTCAGCTCCATGAGGTCGCGGTAGTCGGCGTACGCCTGGTAGAACTCGAGCATGGTGAACTCGGGGTTGTGGAACCGGCTGAGCCCCTCGTTTCGGAAGTCCTTGGCGATCTCGTACACCCGCTCGATCCCCCCCACCACGCACCGCTTCAGGTACAGCTCGTCGGCGATCCTCAGGTACAGGGTGCGATCGAGCGCGTTGTGGTAGGTGGTGAACGGCCGCGCGTTCGCTCCGCCGTAGACGGGCTGCAGCGCCGGCGTTTCCACCTCGAGGAAACCGCGCGCATCGAGGAAGTCGCGGAGCGACCGGACGATCCGGGCCCGCTCCTCGAACACCTCCCGCCCCTCGGGACGCACCGCCAGGTCGGCATACCGTTGGCGGTAGCGGAACTCCCGGTCGGCGACCCGGTGATACGCCCGCGTCTCCCCCTCCTCGTCCTCCACCTCCTTGCCGATCGGCAGTGGACGAAGCGACTTGGCCAGCAGCCGGACCTCCTCGGCCCGGAGCGTCACCTCCCCGGTGCGGGTGCGGAACACCTCCCCGACCACCCCGAGGAAGTCGCCCAGATCGAGCCGATCGACCAGGCCGTACGCCTCCTCGCCGAGCACGTCCCGGCGCAGGTACGTCTGGATCTTCGCGCTGGCGTCGGCCAGGTGGAGGAAGGTCGACTTGCCGTGGACCCGCATGGAGACGATCCGCCCCGCGATGGCCGCCTCCATCGTCGGCCCCTCGTCCTCGTAGGCGGCGAGCAGCTCCGCCGCCGTCGCCGTCACCTCCCACGAGGATGGGTAGGGGTCCACCCCCCGCTCCTCGAGCTCCTCGAGCTTGGAGCGGCGCGCGACGAGCGGATCGGTCTCCGGCCGGAGGTCCTCGGAATCGGTCACGTCCGCGCTATCTCGGGGCGGTGGTGGGCAGTGGGGTCAGGGCGACTCCGACGCTCCCGCCGTCTGTCGGAGCCAGGCCTCCATGAACTCGGTGATCTCTCCATCGAGCACCCTGTCGACATCGGAGGTCTCCTGATCGGTGCGATGGTCCTTCACCATCGTGTAGGGATGGAGCACGTAGGAGCGGATCTGGCTGCCGAACGCGATCTGCTTCTTCTCCGCCTCGAGCTCCTCCCGGGACTTCTCCTGCTCCGCCTTGTAGAACTGGTAGAGCCGCGAGCGCAGGAGGCGCATCGCGATCTCCCGGTTGCGGTGCTGGCTCCGCTCGGCCTGGCTCTGGACCACGATCCCCGTCGGCTCGTGGGTGATCCTCACCGCCGAATCCGTCTTGTTGACGTGCTGTCCGCCGGCTCCGCTGGCGCGATAGGTGTCGACCTTGAGGTCCTTGTCCTGGATCTCCACCGTGATCTCGTCGGCGACGTCCGGATATACGAACACCGAGGCGAACGAGGTGTGGCGGCGGGCGTTGGCGTCGAAGGGACTGATCCGGACCAGCCGATGAACCCCCTTCTCCGCCTTGAGGTAGCCGTAGGCGTACTCTCCCTCCGCCTCCACCGTGGCGCGGGTAATCCCCGCCTCCTCTCCCTGCTGGAGGTCGACGACCTGGAACTCGTACTCGTTGGCCTCGAGCCACCGGGTGTACATGCGCAGCAGCATGGCGGCCCAATCCTGGCTCTCGGTCCCCCCGGCGCCGGGATGGATCGTCAGGATGGCGCCGCGATGGTCGTCGGGGTCGCGGAGCATGCCTCGGAACTCGTACCGCTCGACCCGATCGATCAGACTCTCCAACATCCCGTCGAACTCGGCGGTCAGCGCCCCCTCCTCGTCCTCCTCCAGAAGGGGCAGCATCTCCCGCGCCTCGTCGAGATCCCGCTTGAGGTCGTCGAAGGCCTCGACCCAGCGACGGTGCCGGTCGAGCTCGGTCAGGATGTCGCGCGCCCGCTCGTTGTCGTCCCAGAAGTCGGGCTCCGTCGAGGCGCGCTGAAGCGTCTCTATCCGCTCCCGCTTCGCGGACAGGTCAAAGATAGCTCCCGAGGAGATCGAGCCGCTCCTCTAAGACTTCGATCGTATCCCGGTACCCGCGTACGTCGCTCATCTCTCTTCCGAAGTTAGGCGATCCCCGCCGTCCCCGCCGGCCCCCCCGGGTTCGTCGGTCGAGGCCGCAGCGTCCTCCTCCAGGGGTCGATCGCTGCGGCGATCGACCACGAACACCGAGCCAGGCAGGGTCTTGGCGTACGACTTCATCTCGCTGGCGAGCTCGCTGACCCGCCCGGGATGGGTGAAGATCCGCTTCACGTTCGTCACGCAGCCGATCGAAAGCGTCATGAGGCCGATCCTGCGGACGTTGCCCTGCCGATCCTCCGCCAGGAAGTACCCCCGCTCGCGATCCTCCTCGGTGTACTGCAGCGGCATCAGGGTGTCGAACGTGTCCAGAATCTTCTCCGACACCGGTCGCATCTCGTCGACCGGCACGGTGAAGATGAAGTCGTCGCCCCCGACGTGGCCCACGAAGCCGCGCGGAGAAAGGCGGCGGACGATGTCACGCAGGATCATGGACACGATCCAGATCACCCGGTCGCCCCGATGGTAGGAGTACTTGTCGTTGAATTCCTTGAAGGCGTCGATGTCGGCGTAGCACACCGCGAACTTCTCGCCGCTCGCCACCCTGCGGGAGATCTCGTGCTGGATGATTCGGGTGCCGGGCAGCATCGTGGTGGGGTTGAGCGAGACGTCCCGGGCGGCGCGCTCGAGAACCATCGCGAGGCGCAGCCGTTGCTCCCGCTCCGAATGGCTGCCGTTGAGGAACTCGTCGGCGCCGCTCTCGAAGGCGACCTCGATCTGGTCGATCTCGTTCCTCCGGGAGTGGAAGACGACCGGCACCACCGAGTTGAAGGGATCCGACTTCATCCGGCTGCACAGCGAGACCGCCTCGTCGAAGTCGTGGTCGGCGTCGACGACGACGAGCTCGACGATTCCCCGGGCCAGCGCCTGCTCCACCTCGTCCGGGGACGACAGGGTCGTCAGGCTCCCGTCCTCCTGGGAGTCGACCAGCGTCTCGAGCGGAGCGGGGGGGGCGGCCTGGGGGGAGAGATAGAGCGCCCGAGGGCTACTCATCGTATTCCAGGTCCGGTCGGACCGGGGGCTCGATCTCCTTCACGTATTGACGCATTCCCCGGGTGGTGCACACCCGGCTCGGCTCTCCCGTCTCCGCCTCGACGACGTACAGCAGCTTCAGCTGCGGCCATTTCTCGGCGAGCCGGCACTCCACCCCCTGACCGAGCACGAGCATGGCGGTGGAGAGGATGTCGCTCGTCAGGGCGTCGGGGGCATAGACGGTGACGCTCGCGAGCCCCCGGGTGGGGTATCCGGTCCGCGGATCCAGGACGTGCCCGTACTGTACCTCGTCGACCTCCACGACCCTCGCGTAGGGCGAGGAGGTGGACACGCCACCCGAGGGAACCTCCAGCCGGGCGTACGCCCGTCCGGGCGAGTAGGGGTCCGGGACCGAGACCGGCCAGAGGTCCCCCCTGGTCCCGATGCCCGGGCCGAAGAATCGCTGATCGCCGTCGATGTCGGCGACGCCTCCGATCGCACCCGCCTGCTGCATCGCGTCCACCGAACGGTCGAGCGCGAAGCCGCGGGCGGCAGCCCGGAGGTCGAGCTCCATCCCGGGCTCGGTCAGGAACACCGTGCTCTCCGCCGGATCGTGGCGCACCTTGCGCCAGCCGACCCGCCGCATCGCCTCGGCGACGTGTGCCGAGTCCGGGGTCGCGCCGGCTCCACGGCCGAAACCCCATACGTCGAGCAGCGGAGCGACCGTGGGATCGAACGCGCCCTGGGTGCGCCGGGCCCAGTCGAGGGAGGCGGCGACGATCGTCTCGGTCCACGGGCTCACCCGCACCGGCTCCCGACCGGCCGCAGCGTTGATCGCGAGCACCTCGCTCGTCTCCCGATGGAGGCCGACCAGGTGATCCACGGAGTCGGCGGCCGCGAAGGCCGCCTCGATCGCGGAGACGGCCGCCGCCGAGTCGGACCCGGCCACCGTGATCCGAAGCTCTCCGTCGAGGACGCGGTGGCTCCGGGTGATCACCGTGCCGGGGAGCTCTTCGTACATCGCCTGGACCGCCCGGGTGACGGGCAGACGCTCCCCCCGCACCTGCTGTCCACCACCGCACGCCGCCGTCGGGATCCAGAGCAGGAGGGCCAGGCAGCCCGGCACGAGAGGGTGGATCCCGTTTCGGATTCCGTGGAATCGCATACCGTGAAATTGGAGGAAGGAGGTTCGCGCGCGCAAGGCGGAGCCTCCCTACGTGCCCCCCCTCCCTTCGTCCTCCAACAGCCGCATCTCGCTCTCCTCCCGGATCTTCACCACGCGTCGAACCGGCCGATCCCCGTCCAGCCGGACCTTCGTCATCGTGGCGTCGGCGTCGGACTCCACCCGCAGCACGACCCCCCGACGGTGCGCGAAATGGATCTCCCCCCGGACGCGCATCCGCTGCTCCAGCGAGACGGGCGCGTCCTCCACCCCGTCCCTCTCTCCCGCGGGATCGGAGACGGGCAGGTAGATGTCTCCGTCGAAGGCGATCACCGCCACCGGCTCTCCCGAGGACCCGGTCAGCTCCTTCAGCACGTAGGTCGAGGAGGTCGATACCGTCTCCTCGTCCGGGCCGAGGACCTTGGTCTCCTGCGTCCAGCTGTCCCCGACCTCCATCGGGCGGTCGGGGAAGACCGGCTGCGCCTGCTCGAAGTACGACTGGAAGTCGACGTCCCCGAATAACGGGCGGGCGGCCTCCACCCCGCGCACGTCGAGAACCCGGCCTCGCGGGGTCATCTCCAGCCGGAAGGAGATCGGCCCCGGGGGATGACGTTCGCTCGCGGAGTCCGCCACCGGCCGGTACGTCATCCGGAGCAGGTACCTCTCCCGGGGGGTCACCTCGGCCGCCACCAGCTCGATCCGCATCCTCTTCTCGTAGGAGCGCTCGGCGGGCTCGCCGGCGGCACCGGTGTCGGGGGCGGTGACGTGACCGCTGGCGTGATAGGCGTAGCGGAGGGTGTCGCCCTCGGCGTAGGAGAAGCGCAGCCGCACCCCTTCGGCGCCCTCGTCCACCCCGCAACCGAGCGCGGCCAGCGCCGCGCACAGCCATGCGAGCCGATTCATCTGCGCTCGGCCATGCCGGCGAGCACGAGGCCCTTGGACAGCGGGTCGACGCTCCCCACGCCGACGCTGATCCGCTCGAAGAAGCGGTACTGCTCGTCCCACTCCGCCTCTCCGATCGCCCCCGCGGCCGGCGCGTCGGCGACGGGAAGGACGGTCTCCTCCGGATCGGCGGGTCGGGTCGCCATCCACCCTCCGACCAGCAGGCCGAGCACCGTCGCCGCGGCCGCCAGCGGGGGGAGGATCCCTCCTGGACGCCTCCGGGTGGGACGGGAATCGTCGCGCCCTCCGACCTGGAGGCGGCTCCACACCCCGCTCCAGTACCCGGCCGGCGGCCGCGAGGTCGTCTCGCCGTACCGCCGCAGGGCTCCGACGACGACTGCGCACTCGTCGCGCAACCGCCGGCACCGATCGCATCGCCACAGATGGACGCGAAGCGACCTCGCCCGCGGCTCGTCGACCCGGTCGTCGAGCAGCGCGTAGATGGTCTCCGCGTCGAGGTGATTCATCGGCGTTCCACGTCTTCCCGAAGGTTCCCGGCCCACCTACAGGACGAATCCGGCCGGTGGACGTTCAATCGGCCCGTTACTCCGACGGACTCCCGGGCCGCCGGAACCGCTTCAGCGAGCGCCGCAGCTTCTCCCGGCCGTAGAAGAGGTTGGACCGGACCGTCGCCCGGGGGCACCCGCACCGCTCCGCGACCTCCTCGGTCGAGAGGCCTTCCACGTCGTGGAGAAGCACGACTTCCCGCTGCCGCGGGGGGAGCGCCCGGATGGCCCGCTCCAGGTGGGCGAAGAACTCCCGCTCCTGCACGCCCCGGTCCGGTGGGGCGAACCCGCCGGGCATCGCCTCTTGCCCGTGGGTCGCCTCCTCCTCGAACTCCACCGTGCGCTCCCGGCTCCGGATCTGGTCGAGGGCGGTGTTGACCACGATCCGCCTCGCCCAGGAGTAGAAGGCTGTCGGGCTGGTGAGGCCGTCCAGGTTCCGGTAGATCTTCACGAGCGCCTCCTGCAGGACGTCGTCGGCGTCCTCGTGGGAGCCCGCGAACCGACGCGCGATCCCGTACAGGAAGTCCCGGTAGGCGGTGACCAGGTCCCGGAAGGCCCGGGGATCCCCGTCGCGGGCTCGCTCCACCAGCTCGCGGGTGGCCTCCCGGGCGTCCGAGCGGCCGGCTTCGGCGCGGCGCCGTCGGGTGTCCCCGGTCAAGAGGCCTTGCCCCGCATCCCCCGCTCCTCCACCCCGAGGACCCACGCCGCCACCCGGCCGACCGGAAGCTTCTCCCCGGGCTGCCAGTAGTCGCGATCCTCGAACGTCGCCGAAGAGGAGTCGTCCCCGGGCAGCCGGTCCAGTTCCTCCAGGATGCGGCGGGCCCGCTCCCGCCACCGCTCGAAGTTCGCCGACACGAGATCCACCCAGCCGTCCCGGGCCCACCGCTCGATCACCTCGGGGCCGAGCTCCGCCCGGGCCTCCCCCTTGTAGGGCGGGATCTTGATCTCGGGACCCCGCAGGACCCGCCCGTCGGGCAACCGGATCGGGATCCCGATCGAGAGGATCCGGGCCCGGAGGCCCGCCTCCCGCTCGACCAGGTCCGCGCACTCCGCGCTCGTCGTCTCGGGATCGGATCCGGCGAGGGCGGCCAGGGAGCCGCGGGTGCGCCGCAGCAGATACGCCTCGTACAGCAGCTTCGACAGCCGGGGCGGGCCGAGCATCTCGAACGCGATCGAGTCGACCCCGTGCTCGTGCTCGAGCCGGCGCATCTCCTCGAGGGCGCGATGGCGCATCACGCCGGCACGATAGGTGGGGCCCAGGGTGGCGCCGTCGAGCGCGGCGACCACCTCCCGCCCCGTGGTACCTCCCCTCAGCTCGAGCAGCACGTTCGCTGCGATCTCCTCCGGGGTGACGTACTCCATCTGGCCGAGCGCGGTCACCGTCTCGAACTCCTCGCAGGCGAACATCCCGTTCTCGCCGGTGTCGATGAACACCGATTCGAGCACTCTCCGGCGGCCCTCCTCGTCGACGAGCCTCCGCCAGCTCCGGACGTCCTCCTCGATCGCCGAGCGGGGGGACATCGCGTCCTCGGGGACGCAGTCGTACAGCTCGATCGGATCCCCGCCCCGGAGGACGGGGCCGGCGTCGATCCGCTTCCACGCGATCGCCGCGCTGGGCTTGATCTCCTTGACGATGGGGGCGTCCGGGGTGCGGGCGAGCAGGTAGAGGAGCATGGAGTGGGCGCCCGCCACCGACGATTTTGAAAGCAGCACCCGGCTCGGACGCTCCTCGGAGTGGGTGTAGGGAATGTTGAGCCCCATCCCCCCGGTGCCGGTGGTCCCGATCTTCAGGTACGCCTCGGTACCGGCCTCGCGGAGCCCCTCCCGCACGATCTGGACGTGACGGATGAGCTGGGGCAGCGACAGCGTGGTGAGGTGGCCCTCCACCGCCTCCCGCATCGCGTCCGCGTCGGCGTCCCCCGCGTGGAACCACCCCATCGCCTCCTGGATCCGCCGCACGCTGTAGAAGACGTCCTGGTACGCGAAGGCGGTGGCGGTGTTGATGCAGTCGATCACGATCTCGGGGGCGTGCTCCACCAGAAGGCGGTACAGGGCCGACTCCCGGAGCATCTCCTCGTCGAGCTCGGCCATCGTGTCCTCGATGATCGCGCGGCGAGTCTCGCGCGAGGCGAGCAGCTCGGCGCGGGAGCGATCCTTCAGCTCCTCGCGCACGAAGACGTTCCCCCACGCCGGGACGAACCGCACCCCAGCGTCCTCGAAACGCTGGCTCAGCGCACCGACCGCCTCGTCCGCCTCCTCGGACCGCAGCGAATGAACGACGATCTCCGAGGGTCGCTCCCGCTCCACCAGCTCCCGGGCGATGGCCGAGCCGACCAGGCCCCATCCTCCGAGGATCATCACCGTCTTGTCCCTCAGGTCCACGACGGACCCTCCTCTCCCTTGGAGTCTGCCCGATCGTCGCTCCCGCTCACCGGGGCGTCAGCTCCACGAGCGCGAGCAGCCGCTCCACCTCCCCGGCCTCCAGCCACCGCCACCGGCCCGGCTCCTCGATCCCCTCCAGCGTCACGAAACCGTACCGCACCCGGACCAGCCGCTCCACCCTCCCCCCGCAGGCGGCCACGATCCGCCGCACCTCCCGGTTTCGCCCCTCGGTGAGGACGATCTCCACCGTTCCGTCCTCCACCCGGGCGTCGAACGGGGCGGTGCGGCCGTCCTCCAGCTCGATGCCGTCCTCCGCGCCGCGCGACAGCGCGGTCTCGTCGAGGGCACCGCTCACCTCCGCCCGATACTCCCGCTCCACCTCCCACCGCGGATGCGTCAGCCGGTGGGCGAGCTCGCCGTGCGTGGTGAAGAGAAGCAGCCCCTCGGTGTCCCGGTCGAGACGGCCCACGTAGATCAGGCGGGCGTCCTCCGGCTCGGGGATCCCCTCGTACACGGTCCGGCGACCGCCCGGGTCCGATCGGGCGGTGATCGTCCCCTCGGGCTTGTTCAGCGCCAGCGCACGCGACGGCTCGGGCGAGGTCGCCGCCCAGCGCGGCCGGACGGCCTCTCCGCGGACCACCACCTCGTCCTCGCCGGGCTCCACCCGGCTTCCCGGCTCGGTCACCACGCGGCCGTTGACGGCCACCAGCCCCGCGGCGATCAGATCCTCGCTCTTGCGGCGGGAGGCCACCCCCGCCTGCGCCAGGTACCGGGAGAGCCGGACGCGGTCCAAGGCTATTCGCTGTCCTCCTCCTCGCCTTCGAGGTCGAGCTCGGACTGGTGCTCGCGATCGGCGAACAGGACCTCGAGCTCCTCGGGCCGGGGAAGGGCGTCCAGCCCCGGCAGGCCGAAGTAGGAGAGGAAGTGGTCGGTGGTCGCGTACAGGAGGGGTCGGCCGATCCCCTCCTCGCGCCCGGCGATCCGGACCAGCTCGCGACCGAGCAGGGTGCGGAGCACCCCGTCCACCGACACCCCCCGGATCGACTCGAGCTCGGCCCGGGTCACCGGCTGCTTGTACGCGACGATCGCGAGCGTCTCGAGCGCCGCCTGGGAGAGCCTGGGCGGGGCCCCCGCGCTCTCGAGACGCCGGATCCACTCGGCGTATTCGGGACGGGTGACGAGCTGCCAGCCTCCGGCGATCGGGGCGATGCGGAACGCCCGTCCCTCCCGAAGGTAGTCGGCGTTGAGCTCCTCGATCAGGTCCTCGACGAGTCCCGGGGCGGCCTCCTCCAGGAGGTCGGCCAGCCGCCTGCTCGACACCGGCTCCTCGGCGGCGAACAGCATCGCCTCGACGATCGCCTTCGTGCGGTCCTCGCTCGCCGGTCCGGGCGCGCGGGCGTCACCCATCGTCGCGCAGGCGGTGGGCGTAGACGTGGATCTCGCCGAAGGATTCGGACTGGCGGAGCCGGATCTCGCGCTCCCGCGCCATCTCCAGCAGGGCCACGAAGGTCACGATCCAGTGGGTTCTCGGCTCCTCGGGCAGGAACAGCTCGGAGAACGTGACCCGTTCGTCGCGACGGAGCCGCTCGCGGACGAAGGCGGCCTTCTCCTCGATCGTGACGGCGATCGGCTCGAGCCGGTGGATCCGGTCGGCCGCCTCGCGGCGGGAGAGCTCCGCGAACGCCCGCAGGAGATCGGAGAGCGAGGCGCGGCGCTCCGGGTCCGGCTCCGGGGGTCGATCGGCGTCGGGGGCCTCGATCGCCTCCCGGTATCCCCTGGCGAACACGAGCCGGCGATCCGCCTCGTGGTCCCGGAGATGATCGGCGATCTCCCGGAACTGCTGGTACTCGATGATCTTGAGGACCAGCTCTCGCCGCGGATCCTCGATCTCCTCCTCGTCCTCGTCGGGCCGCGGGAGCAGCATCCTCGATTTGATCCGGAGCAGCGTCGCGGCCATGAGCAGGAACTCGCCGGCGTGCTCCAGCCGCTCGGGCGTCATCGCATCGACGTAGCCGAGGAACTGCTCGGTCACGAGCGCGATCGGGATGTCCCAGATGTCGATCTCGTTCTGCTGAACGAGGTAGACGAGAAGGTCGAGCGGCCCCTCGAAGTCGAGGTTCTCGAGCCTTACCCGGTGTCCGGCCGACGGGTCGCCCGCCATAGCCCCATCCTCTCCCGGACTTCGCCCATCGTCTCCCGCGCCACCGCCGCGGCGGCCTCGCGCCCGGCGGCCAGGATCTCGCGGACCCGGTCCGGGTCCGACCGCAGCTCGGCCGCCCGTTCGCGCATCGGGCGGAGGCGCTCGATCATGTTCTCGGCCAGCAGCATCTTGTCCTCGTGGCATCCGATCTCGGCGGCCCGACACTCCCGGTCGACCCGATCGATCGTCTCCCGTTCGCTGAAATAGTGGTGGAGGGAGAACACGTTACAGACCCACGGCCGTCCGGGGTCGCTCACCCGCTTCCGCTGCGGGTCGGTGAACGCCGTCGCCATCTTCTCGCGGATCGTCTCCGGTGAATCGAGCAGGCCGATGTGGTTCCCCCTCGACTTCGACATCTTGCTCTTGCCGTCGAGCCCCAGGATCCGCCGCGCCTTCGTCAGCACCGGCTCGGGCTCGGGGAAGGTCTCGCCGAACGCGTTGTTGAACCGCCGGGCCAGCACCCGCGTGAGCTCGATGTGCTGGACCTGGTCCTCCCCCACCGGGACCCGGTCGGCCTTGTAGAGCAGGATGTCGGCCGCCTGGAGGACGGGATACATGAGCAGCCCGGCGTCGACGGCCTCGCCGGCGCCGCCGGCCTTCTCCTTGAACTGGGTCATCCTCCGCAGGTTCCCCAGCGGAGCGAGCGTCGTCAGGATCCACGCCAGCTCGGTGTGCTCGGGGACCTCCGACTGGATGAAGATGTGGCACTTCTCCGGATCGAGCCCGGCGGCGAGGAGCGAGATCACCGCGCCCTCCACCGCCTCCGGGAAGGCTTCCGGATCGTATTCGGTCGTGATCGCGTGATAGTCCACGATCGCGATGAAGGCCTCGTACTCCTCGGTGAGCCGGATCCAGTTCTCGATCGCCCCGAAGTAGTTGCCGATGTGGATCTCCCCGGTCGGCTGGATCCCGCTCATCACGCGGGTGCCGCCCTCCGAGCCTTCCCCCTCCCGCCCGCTCATACGATCGCCGTGACGAGGTTCAAAAGCGCCCCCGTCGCCGTCCGCGCGGGTCCGAAGACGGTGCCCAGGACCCCGGGGAGGAGAAACAGCAGCGCCAGCAGGATCAGCAGCCCGTACTGCCCCATCGAGCGGTACGCGTGCGCGGCGGGAGGAGGAAGCAGGTTCGCCACCACGTGGCTCCCGTCCAGCGGCGGGATCGGCAACAGGTTGAACAGGGCCAGGATGAAGTTTAGGAAGATCCCGTAGCTGCAGAAGAGCCACACCACCCGGGGGATGTCGCCCGCGATCGTCCCGGCCACCACCATCACCCCGGCCAGGCCGAGCGCGAGCAGCACGTTCGAGGCCGGCCCCGCCAGGCTGACGGCGATGTCGCCGATCTTCCGGTCCCGGTAGTTCTCCGGTGTCACCGGCACCGGCTTCGCCCAGCCGAACAGGATCCCCGATCCGGTCAGCAGCAGGATCCCCGGCACCACGATCGAGCCGAACAGGTCGATATGGGGCAGGGGGTTCAGCGTGATCCGGCCCAGCATGCGGGCCGTGGGATCGCCCCACCACTCGGCCACGACGCCGTGGGCCACCTCGTGGACCACGACCGAGAAGAGGAGCAGCGGCAGGAGCAGCAGAAGGGACTCGAGCATGGCCTCGGCTGTGCGGGACGAGCGGTGTCGATGGCGAGAGAGACGTGAAGGTAGGCCCCTTTCGCGGGCGGGTCAAAACGACGTTCTCGTTGCTGGATCCGGTCTGCGGGAGTAGCTTTCACGCTCCGATTCGCGACCATCTTCACCCATCGATCGAAGCGAGGAACGTTCGTGCCCAACATCAAGTCCGCCAAGAAGCGTGCCCGCCAGAACGAAGAGCGACGGGAGCGGAACCGACGCGACCGCTCGCGCATGCGGACCGCCCTCCGGAAGGTCCGCGAAGCCGAGGATCCGGAGACCGGCCGCGAGCGGATGCGGGAGGCGGAGAGCCTCCTCGACCGGCTCGCGACCAAGGGCGTGATCCACGCGAACACGGCCGCGCGCCACAAGTCGCGCCTCCGGGCCCACGTCCGTGGCCTCGAGGAGTAGCAACCTCCCCCGCTCGAGCGCGCCTCAGAGGGCCGAAAGGGCCAGCGGGTAGGCCGCCACCCCGCACACGTCGAATCCGGTGTGCGCGCACAGCACCGGCCCCAGCGGGGCCCGACGCCACGCGGCCGCCCGATCCGGCGGGGTCGCCAGCAGGCGCTGCTCGATCCGCCTCGCGGCCTCCCTTCCCCGCACGCCGGCGTGGACGACCGCCGCCGCGAGGGGCTCGTCGGATCCGAAGCGCTCCTCCACCAGCTCGGCCATTCGCTCCACCCGGCTCGTCTCCCCGATCACCCTCTCGACGAGCTTCAGCCGGCCGTCCCGCATGGTGAGGATCGGGCGATCCTCCTGGGTGGAGGCGGACGAGGGAGGGCTCCTCTCCAGACGTCCTCCCAGGTACAGGAAGTCGAGCGTGTAGACCGAGAAGTAGACGCACGCCACGCCTGCGATCTCCTCCGTCTCCGACACCGCCTCGGGAAGCGCTCGACCGGACCGTATCCGCTCCTCCAGCTCCAGGCACAGAAGCCCCAGCGCGGGGCCCGCGAGCATCGAGTCGATCACCCGGATCCGCTCGACCTCCCCCAGCCGTCGGGCCGCCTCGCGGGCGTGCTCCACGGTGTCGCTGAGCTCTCCGGACAGATGCACCGAAACGATCCGCCGGTAGGTCCCCAGAAGCTCCCGGTACGCCTCCTCAAACGCCTCGATCGAGGGAGGGAGGGTCGACGGCGGGGAGTTCGCCTCCTGGAGGAGCTGGTGGAAGTCGGCGGCGGAGAGCTCCGGGCCCTCCCGGTACCGCTCCCCGTCCATCTCGAGCGCTAGGGGGACGACGTGCCAGCTCGTCCGGGGACCCAGCGCGTGGATCTCCGCTGTCGAGTCCGTGACGAGGCCCACCTCCCCGCTCACGAAGCGGTCCCGTCGAGGGTCTCCCGCACGATCTCCGCGATCCGGCTCCGGAGCCGCCGCTCCTCCGGCGAGCCCGCGGCGGCCTCGCTTCGCCCGCCGCGTCCGGCGAGAGGCGCCGGATCGGTGATCGTGCACCCCGGGTTCCTCGGCCCGGAGCCGTAGGGGTCCAGAGCCATGAGGCGGTCCACCTCACCGCGGGAGAGGCGGCGCACCTCTCCGAGCTGATGGGCCACGAGGAGCGACCTCGCCGCCTGCTCGATCGACTCCATCGCGTTGACCGCTCGCTCGAGCTCGGGCCCGTAGGTGACCGCGCCGTGATTGGCGAGCAGCAGGGCGTCGTGGGCGGGCACGTAGGGGGCGATGCGCTCCGCGACCTCGGCGGTGGAGGGGGTGCCGTACGGGACGATCGGAACCATCCCCAGCGTGGCGATCACCTCCGGGACCACGCACTCGTCGAGCGGCCGTCCCGCGATCGCGAAGCCCGTGGCGGTGGGCGGGTGGGCGTGGACCACGGCCCGCACGTCGTCCCGCCGGCGATAGATCTCGAGGTGCATCTTCAGCTCACTCGAGGGCCGGCCGGCTTCGAGCGGCCTCCCTTCCAGGTCCGTCACCACGAGATCGGCGGGTTCCAGGAACCCCTTGCACGCTCCGGACGGGGTGGTGACGAGGCGACCTCCCCCGGGGCGGACGCTCACGTTGCCCTCGCTGCCGGCGACGAGACCCCGCTCGTACAGCCTGCGGCCCACGGCGACGATCTCGCGCCGGATCCGCTCCAGCCCGGGATCGGTAGGGGTCATCCCTTCACCACGCCGATCGGGCGCATCCGTGCCACCCGGCGGCTGATTCCCGCCTCCTCCATCACCTCCACCACGTCGGCCACGTCCTTGTAGGCGTGCGCCATCTCCTCGGCGACGGTGCGCATGCCCGTCGCCCGCACGATGACGCCCTGATCCTCCATCTCCTTCAGGAGGTCCCGACCCTTCGACTCCTTCTTCGCCTTCGTCCGGCTCATGCGACGCCCCGCGCCGTGGCACGTCGAGCCGAATGTCTCCTCCATGGCGCCCGCCTCCCCGGCGCAGATGTAGGAGTAGTTCCCCATGCTGCCGGGGATCATCACCGGCTGGCCCGTCTCCCGATAGGTGGAGGGCACCTCGTCGTGACCCGGGGGGAAGCCCCGGGTGGCGCCCTTGCGGTGGACACATACGTTGCGCTCCCCCCCGTCGACCCGATGGGTCTCGATCTTGGCGATGTTGTGGCACACGTCGTACACCAGGTTCATCCGAAGGTCACCCGGCCCCATGCCGAACACCTTCTGGAAGGTCTCGCGCGTCTTGTGGAGCATCACCTGGCGGTTGCACCAGGCGTAGTTGGCGGCGCACCGCATCGCCCCCAGGTACCCCTCCCCCTCGTCGCTGTCGATCGGGGCAGCGGCGAGCTGGACGTCGGGGAGGTCGTAGCCGTACTCGCCCAGCTTCGGCTTGATCCGCTTGATGTAGTCGTCGCAGATCTGGTAGCCGAAGCCACGGGAGCCGGAGTGGATCATGACGACCACCTGGTCCTCGAAGAGCCCGAACGCGTTCGCCACCTCCTCGTCGAAGATCTCCGAGACCCGCTGGACCTCGAGGAAGTGGTTCCCCGAACCGAGCGTACCGACCTGCGTGAGCCCGCGCTCCATGGCCCGGTCGCTCACCGCGTCGGGCTCTGCCCCGGCCATGCGGCCCCGCTCCTCGGTGTGGTCGAGGTCGGCCTCGTCGCCGAAGCCCTCCTCGATCGCCCACCGGGCCCCTTCCGTCAGCACCCTCCGCTCGTCGGAGCGGGAGAGCTTCGCGATCGCTCCCTCCGAGCCGACCCCGCTCGGTACCGCGTCGAACAGCGCGTCCATCAGGGTCCGGCGCTTCTCCTCCCCGAGGTCGGAGGCGGAGAGCTCGCTCCGGGCGAGCCGGACGCCGCAGTTGATGTCGTAGCCCACCCCGCCGGGGCTGATCGCGCCGCTCCCCGCGTCGGTGGCCGCCACCCCGCCGATCGGGAAACCGTACCCCCAGTGGATGTCGGGCATCGCCAGCGAAGCGCCGACGATGCCGGGCAGGCAGGCGACGTTCCGCACCTGCTCGAGGCTCTCGTCGGAGCGGATGTCCTCCATCATCTCGTCGGATGCGTACACCCGGCCCGGCACCCGCATCTCGCCCCGCTTCGGGATCTCCCAGACGTACGGCTCGACCCTCTCGATCTCGATCTTCGTCATCGTCTTCCCTCCTCTACACGTCGAAGATCACCCGGGCGCGCCACCCCCCGCCCTCTTCCTCGCGCTCGAAGGAGAGCTGGTGGTAGGTGACCGCCTTCAGCTCGCTCGCCGAGGCGACCCGATCGGCGGGGAGCACGACCCCTTCGAGGCGGGCGCGGAACCGCTCCGGCTCGGTGGATTCGAACTCGCTTCCGAGCGCCACGAACCGCTCCTCCTCGAGAAGGCGGTAGATCCACTCGCACCACGCTTTCAGAAGATCGGGACGGGTGGGCTCGGAAAGTTCCACCCGGCGCTCCTCCTCGGGCTCGCCGTCGGGCTCCTCGCCCATCAGGACCCGAAGCAGGCCGCGCCGGGCGGCCTCGAGGACGGCGGCCGGGTCGGGCCCCCGGAGGTCCAGGCCGAGATCGGCCGTGTGGTCGATCTCCTCGTACGAGCCGCGCTCCATCGGGTCGGAGGATAGGGGTGGCGTCTGGGCGCCGCAACACGCCTTCCCCGACGCGCGGGACTCGAATCAGGAGACGCCGGCCCGGTCGTCGCCGACGCGACGGCCCCACGTCTCCGTCTCGGTCAGGGGCGCCCCGCCCCCTCGCCATGCTCGAGGGGTCGAGGGTACCGGCGGGTCGCCTCCACCACGTCGTTCACCGCCCGGGCGGCGAACGTCCGTCTCGTCGGGTTTCACCCTCGTCGGTCACCACGGACTCGGTTTCCCGGAAACGGGTCCGATGCTCGCGGATCCGATCCTCCAGCCTTCCGGCCTCGCCCTCGGCCTCCAGCACCAGATAGCAGCGGCGGGCCTGGCGGAACGCCTCGATCGCCTCGCGATCGCGGCCGCGCTCGGCGCGCATCTCGCCGATCTCGCGCCACGCTTCCGCCTCGGCCAGGGGTATCTTGCCGTCCCTGCTCATCTCGAGCGTCCGGTCCAGATGGCGCTCCGCCTCCCGCCAGCGACCGGCCGAGCGCGCGATCGAGCCCATCAGCAGCAGGGCGTCGGCGCATATCGGTCCGTGGTCCAACCTCCGGGCGAACGTCGCCGCGGTGGAGGCGAGGGCGTGGGCCCGGAGCGGCTCGTCCATGGACAAGGCCAGCTTTCCGAAGTTGATCATCACGGTCGCGGCCTGGTGCATGTCCCCGAGGCGCTTGCACTCCTCGAGGGCCCGCCCGTAGGCGGCCTCGGCCGCTTCGTTACGTCCCTCACCGGCGTAGATCATCCCGAGATCGGTGAGCGCGCGGGCCCCGCAGGGATCCCGGCTCCCCTCCTCGCCCCGCACGTCCCACGGGGCGCCCTCGTCGTTCTCGATCTCCATCAGGGGCGAGACGGTCCCGCGGATCTCGAACTCGTGGCTCGAGGAGCGACCCTCAGCGCAGGCAGAGCGAGTAGCGGGAAAAGTGGCGGATGTCGACGGTCACGGTGTTCGTGGCGGAGTCGTACGTCCCCCCGATCACCTGCCAGTCGTCGGCGTCGTCGGACGCGCCGGCGATCGCGAGATCGCTCCCGTCGATCCGGTCCAGGTTCGCCTTGTCCGCCGAGATCTCGAGGGTGGCGGCTGGATCGAACTGGAGGCCGTTCGGACCGAACGCGAAGGCGAGGAGACCATCGCCCTCCGCCTTCATCGTGATCGTCGTGTCCTCCGGGATCGAGCCCGGCGCGATGGTCAGCGCGGCGTCGTCGTTCGTGATCGTGGCGCCGTCCCGGGCGCTCACGCGCTCGGCGGTGGCGCCGTTGGATGCGAGGAAGATCCCCCGCGCTTCCGGCTTCACCTTCACGAGCTGAACGCCGTTGACGGTGACCGCCGGAACGTCCGCGTCTCGGTTGGGGGTGAGCGGGCCGTCTGCCGTCTCGCACGCTGCCAAGCCCAGGACGACCACGGCCAGGAGCGCCCGGCGGAAGGGCTTCCAGAGGTGCGGCATGGCGACCTCCTCAGGTGGCTGCCTGCCCCGGTCCGCGAGGCGGCTCGGGGCCGATTCGTCTCGGGTGGCTCCGGCCGTCCGCTGGTGACCCAGAGAGGACCCGGTGGCTTTGCGTCCCCCGCTCTCACGGGGTTTGCCCTTTTCCGAGGACGTCCGTCGAGTTTTTCGCGATCCCTGGCGGGATCGGCCGCAATCGTGTGCAAGCCCCGTACCAGCCGTCGACCATTTACATGGTATCCATTGCGCTGCAAGGGGTTGCTGCCGAACGGGCGAACCGGAGAAAACCCGTTCCCGGCTTCAACAGTCACGAAACGTTGTAACGAAATATTCTATTTGTGCAGAACCTTCCGGAAGAATCCGGAGAGGGCTTCAGGAGCCGGCGGGCTCCAGGCCGTACTTCTCGATCTTGCGGAGCAGTCGCGGGCGGCTGATCTCGAGCTCGCGGGCGGTGGCCGACTTGTTCCATCCGTTGCGCTCGAGCGCGTGAGCGACGACCCGCCGCTCGTACTCGTCGTAGGGGAGGCCGTCGTCGGGCAGCTCGATCACCAGCCGGTCGCGCTCCCCGTCGGGGCTCTCCCGCCGGCCTCGCATCGAGGGAGAGATGTCTCCAGCGGTGATCTCCGGCCTCTCGCCGAGCAGGATCGCGCGCTCGATCACGTTCTTGAGCTCGCGCACGTTGCCCGGCCACCGGTACTCCAGCAGGAACTCCCGGGCGTCCTCGGTGATCGGACGGTACGGCTTGCCGTACTGCTCGGAGTAGCGGGCGGCGAAGTGCTCGGCGAGCAGCACCACGTCGTCCCCCCGCTCACGCAGGGGCGGCAGCTCCACGGCCACCACGTTGAGCCGGAAGTACAGGTCGGAGCGGAAGAGCCCCTGTTCGATCGCGGTCTCGAGGTTGCGGCTCGTGGCGCCGATGATCCGCATGCTGACCGACACCTCGCGGGTGCCGCCGAGAGGCCGGAAGCGCTTCTGCTCGATCGCCCGGAGGAGCTTCCCCTGGAGGTCCAGGGACATGTCGCCCAGCTCGTCGAGAAACAGGGTGCCGCCGTCGGCGAGCTGGAGCAGGCCCGGCTTGTCGCCCTTGGCGTCGGTGAAGGCTCCCGCCTCGTAGCCGAACAGCTCCGCCTCCAGAAGGCTTTCGGGAATCGCGCTGCAGTTCACCTCGATGAACGGCTGGTCGCTCCGCGCCGACTGGTAGTGGATCGCCCGGGCGACGAGCTCCTTGCCGGTCCCGGTCTCCCCGCGGATCAGCACCGTGTTCGCTCCGGAGTCGATCACCTTCCGGACCACCTGGAGGACGTTCCGCATCCGCTCGCACCGCGCCACGATGTCCGGGAAGCCGGGAAGGGTGTCCGGATCGGCGTCCCGGCCCGACCGCCGCGCCGCGATCGCCTCCCGGGCCGCCTCGATCGAGCGGGAGATCCGATCCCGCTGCCCCGGCAGCACCAGGTAGTCGCTGGCCCCCCGGGTGAGGGTTCCGACGGCGGACTCGGTGTCGGGTTCCCGCGTCACCGCGACGATCCGGAACTCGCCGGCCAGCGCGTCCAGCTCCCCCAGCACCCGGTCCCGCTCCTCCCCCACATAGTCGAGATCCACCAGGACGAAGTCGGGCACCGGCGCGAGGGGACCCCGCCCCGGCACGGCGTCGGGCTGCACGAACACGCACTCCATCCCGCCGTCGGCGGGAATCACCTCGTCGTACTCGGCCGCGGAACCGTAGACGGCGACGCGGAAGGGGGGGCCGGGGTCGGCACGCATCCGTATTCGACGAAACGTTATACCATTTCGTTACACTCGGGTCAAGATCGGGGGTCGCCTTCCGCCTCCGCCTCGCCCCATCCGCCCCCACCCGGCGTCTCCACGATCAGCCGGTCGCCCGGCTTGAGCCGGAACGCCGACTTCGCCGGCACCGACTCGGCATCCCCGCCGGCGCGGACCACGCGGTTGACGCCCGGGCGCCCGTCCTCTCCGCCACCCAGCCCCCACGGCCCCCGCTCCCTTCTCTCCGAGAGGATCGTCACCTCGACGGGGGCCAGCGCCTCGATCTCGCGCACCAGGCCGTCCCCGCCGGGGTGACGTCCCGCCCCCCCGCTTCCGCCGCGGTACCGGTAGCGCGCCACCCGGACCGGAAGCGATCGTTCGAGCGCCTCGATCGGAGTGTTCAGGCTGTTCGTCATGTGGGTGTGCACGCCCGGCGCCCCCGGACCCTCGGGGTGGCCGCCAGCGCCACCGGCGACGGTCTCGTAGTAGGTGAACGGCCGTCCGTCCCCCCGCTCTCCTCCCAGCGTGACGTTGTTCATCGTCCCCTGGCTCGCGGCGGGCGTTCGGTCCGGAAGCGCCCCCGACAACGCCCCCAGAAGGGCGTCCACCACCCGCTGGCTCGTCTCGACGTTTCCCGCGGCGACCGGCGACCCCCATGGCGGATCGAGGAGCGAGCCCTCGGGGATCGCGATCTCGACGGGGTCGAGGATGCCGTCGTTCGCCGGAGCGTCCTCGTCGAGGAACGCGCGGATCACGTAGAAGACGGCGCTCCTCACGACGGCGGGGTTGGCGTTGAGCGGACCTCCGGAGGCCCGGGCCGTCCCGTCGAAATCGATCCGCGCCTCCCCGCCCGAGACCTCGATCTCCACGGCGATCCTGAGATCCCTGGCCCCCTTGCCGTCACCGTCGAGCGCGTCCTCGAAGGAGTAGCGGCCGTCGGGGACCGAGCCGAGGAGTTCCCCGACGAGACGCGCCGAATGGGCGAGCAGCTTCGCCCCCATGGCGTCCACCCGCTCCCGGCCGTACCGCTCCACCATCGCCCGCAGGCGCCGCTCCCCGGTGGCCAGGCTGGCGAGCTGGGCGGCCAGATCCCCCTCGCGCTCCTCCGGGGTCCGCACGTTCGCCAGCACGTGCCGCCACACCGGCTCGACCCTGTCGCCACCGGCCATCAGGCGGAGCGGCGGCAGCACGACCCCCTCCTCGTACACGTCCTCCGTCAGCGGCATCGACCCCGCCGAGCGCCCGCCGACATCGGCGTGGTGGGCCCGGTTGGCGAGCCGGTAGGCGGGCGGCCCTCCCTTCCCGTCCAGCCACACCCCCTGCACCAGCGTGAGGTCGGGCAGATGGGTTCCGCCGGCGCTCGGGTCGTTGACGATCGCGACGTCGCCCGGTCCCGGCTCGAGCGCCTCGCGCACCGCCCCCACCGACAGCGGCATCGATCCGAGGTGGACCGGCATGTGGTCGCCCATGGCCACGGTCCGGCCGTCGGCGGAGTAGAGCGCGCACGAGTAGTCGCGCCGCTCCACGATGTTCGGCGAGTGGGCGGTCCGCTGAAGCACCGCCCCCATCTCCTCGGTGAGGGCGACGAAGAGGTCTCGGAAGACGCCCAGATCGAGGGGGAGCGATCCCCCGGGGGCCTCCGGCGGCGTCACTCCCCGCTCTCCAGGACCAGGTCCCCCCGGCGCCCCACCCGCCACCACCAGCCAGGCGGCACCACGACCGTGGCGTGCTCGCCGAGGACGAGGGCCGGCTCCCCGCTCTCGTAACCGGCGGGCAGGGCGTCCCACGCCCACGCCCGGGCCTCGATCGACTCCCCGTCCTCCAGACCGATCGACCGGTCCGCGGGGTCTTCCGCCTCCGTCCACTCGTGATCGGGCAGCGAGGGGGGGGAGGAGAGCCCCAGGGCCGCGATCCGGACGGTGACGATCTCGGTCGGGGAGCCGGGTCGGGCGTAGCCGTAGCGCCGCTCGTGCCGCTCGTGGAACACCCTCTCGAGATCCCGCCCCTCCCCCAGCGGGAGCGGAACCGTGGTCTCGAACGACTGGCCCCGGTACCGCATCTCGATCGAGCGCCGCGTCTCACGGTCCTCCGGCTCCACCCCCTCCCGCTCCAGCGCCGCGTCGGCGGACTCCTCCAGCTCGGCGAACACCTCCTCCAGCCGCTCGAGCGACCACGAGGAGGCGGGCTCCAGGATGGTCCGGGCGAAGTCGAGGCGGGTGTCGGCGGCCAGGCATCCGAGCGCCGAGAGGACGCCCGCCGCCCGCGGGACCAGCACCCTCCGGACCCCGAGACCGTCGGCGAGCTCCGCGGCCTGGAGCCCGCCCGCGCCCCCGAACGCGACGAGCGAGAAGTCGGCCGGGTCGTGTCCGCGCTCGAGCGTGACACGGCGCACCGCGCGCTCGAGGTGGCTGCGGGCCACCGCGAGGATCGCCGCGGCGGTCTCCTCCAGTCCGGCCCCGAGCCCGTCCGCCACCCTCCCGACGGCGGCGCGGGCCGCCTCGACGTCGAGGGCGCGCCTCCCGCCGAGGAAGCGCTCCGGATCGAGTCGGCCGAGCACCAGATGGGCGTCGGTGACGGTCGCCCCCTCCCCTCCCGCCCCGTAGCAGGCCGGACCGGGATCGGCGCCGGCGCTCTCCGGGCCGACCACGAGCGCCCCGGCCCGGTCGACCCGGGCGATCGAGCCGCCGCCCGCGCCCACCGTCTGGATGTCGACCATCGGCACCCGGAGCGGAACCCCGTCGAGCTCGGTCTCGATCGTGCGCTCCACCTCGCCGGGGACCACCGCGACGTCGCAGGAGGTCCCCCCCATGTCGAGGGTGACGATCTCCTCGAGGCCGGCCGCCCGGGCGACCAGCCGGGCGCCGATCACGCCCGCCGCCGGCCCCGAGAGGATGGTCCCGAGCGGCCGCTCGGACACCTGCGCGGCCGTGGCGAGTCCCCCGTTCGACATCATGATCCGGAGGTCGTCGGCGGGCAGCTCCTCCTCGAGCCGTTCCACGTAGCCGCGCACGATCGGCGCGAGGCCGGCGGCGACGAGCGCGGTCGTCCACCGCTCGTGCTCGCGGGGCTCGGGGGTGACCCGGTGGCTGGCGATCACGGGGAGGCCCCGGGCCTCGAGCGCTGCCGCCGCCCTGCGCTCCTGCTCGGGATGCTGGGCGGAGTGGAGCAGGCCGAGGACGAGAACCTCCGCCCCGGCCTCACGCAGCCCCGCGGCCGCGGCCAGAAGCTCCTCCTCCTCGAGCCCCTCGATCGCCTCCCCGTCGGCCCCGATCCTCGCGGAGATCCCCCGGATCCGGTCGGGCGGAACGATCCGGCGGGGTCCCTCGGGGCGGAGGTGGTACAGATGGCGACGGCGCTGGCGGCCGATGGACACCACGTCCTCGAGTCCGGCGACCGTGATCAGGCCGACGGGGGCCGAAGCCTTCTCCAGGAACGCGTTCGTGGCGACGGTCGAGCCGTGGGCGACCCGGCCCACCGGCTCGGCCGGGTCGAGCGCCTCTACGGCGGCCAGCACCGCCTCGGCCGGTCGGCGGGGCGTGGAGGGCCGCTTGTGGAAGGAGAGGGAGCCGTCGGGCCGCTCGAGAACCGCGTCGGTGAAGGTTCCACCGGCGTCCACCCCCGCGCGCGAGGATCCGCCGGGGTCAGACAGGTCGGAGCTCGATCACCGCCTCGGCGGGCACCTGCTCGCCGACCGGCCGGCCCGGGTCGAGCGCCACCGGACCGGTGTCCGAGAGCCATACGACGCCGAGCGATCTCCCGCCACCGTCCGGCCCGAGGTACAGGGCGAGGCGCTGCGGGATCTCGCGCACCGGCGTCTCCGGGTCGACCGCGTGGGCGACGGCCCGCTCGCCCTGCGTGAACAGCAGCGAGAGCGTCGCCTCGCTCACCCGCCCGTCTCCTCGTCGGGACCCTCGAACGGCGGCTCCGTCACGCCGGACGGCTCCGTTCCGGCGGGCCCTTCCGTTCCGGCCCGGTGGACCGCTCGACGGCCGGCGAGCTCGTCCTCGAGCGACTCGAGCTGTCGCGAGCCCATCTCGAAGAACTCGTTGACCCGCTCCAGCAGCAGCCGCCGGGATGCACGGCCCGAACGCGGAGCGATGAAGACCCCCAGCAGGAAGCCGGCGGCGAACGCCTTGACCTTGCCGATCATGATACCCCCTCGATGAATGACGATCGGGTTCCCTCCCGGACGCCCGACAGCGTCCACCCCGTCGAATTTCGGCGCCGAGGCGACCCCGTCAACCGGCGCGGCGCCGACGCCCCTCCCTCTCGCCCCGGCCGACCTTCAGCAGCGCCATCAGGATCATCCCCGCGACGAACCCTCCGATGTGCGCCCACCACGCCACCCCTCCGGCGGTGGCCTGAGTGGTCCCCAGCGCCGCCGCTCCGCTCAGGAACTGGAGGACGAACCACATGCCGAGCAGCAGCCAGGCGGGAAGCTCCACGAGATGGATGAAGACGAAGACGGGGATGCCGGTGAGGACCCGCGCCTTCGGGTAGGTGACCAGGTAGGCGCCCAGGACGCCGGCGATCGCCCCGCTGGCGCCCACGGTGGGCACCGTCGAGGCGGGGTTCGACCAGACGTGGAGAAGCGTCCCCGCAGCGCCCGCTGCCAGGTAGAGGAGGAGATAGCGGCCGTGACCCACCCGGTCCTCGACGTTGTCCCCGAAGATCCACAGGTACCACATGTTGAGGATCAGGTGGAGCCATCCCCCGTGGAGGAACATCGAGGCGACGACCGGGATCGCCGCGGCTCCCCACGCCGCGGGATCGGCGAGCGAGAGGTCCGCCAGCTGCGCGGGGATCACGCCGTACTCCCGGAAGAGGTCCCGGACCCCGGTTCGGCCGAGCGACAGCTCGTAGACGAACGCGGCGACGTTCGCGAGAATGACCAGGTAGGTCACCCAGGGGACGGTGGTGGCGCGGACGCGGTCGCGAAACGGAAACACGGTTCGTTGTCAGATATCGACTGTTCTTCTGGTCGAGAAACCGCTTTCGTGTGGGGACACGAGAAGAAACCGCCGTCCGAGTCTACTCACCCCGAGAGGAAGCGCGCCATGATCTGGACCATCATCGTCATCCTGCTGATCCTGTGGTTGCTCGGAGGGTTCGTGCGGCCGGTCGGCGGGCTCATCCACCTGCTCCTCGTCGTCATCCTGATCCTCTTCCTGATCCAGCTGCTGGGCTAGAGGAGCGGACGCCGGACGAAAAAAAGCGGGCTGCCGCGATCGGCAGCCCGCTTCCTGTGCGATCGAATTGTGGTGCCCAAGGGGAGATTCGAACTCCCACGGCCTTTCGGCCACTGCCCCCTCAAGACAGCGTGTCTACCAATTCCACCACTTGGGCATCGGAGCTCTACGGCTGGTCGGGCTCCCCGGCCCCGTCGCCGTCCTGCTGCTGACCGGCTCCCTCGCCGGCCGGCACGCCCTGCTGGCCGCCCTCGAGCATGTCCTGCAGGTCCGCGGGCGCCTCCCCGCCGGGAACCTCGCCGGCCGGCGCGGTCTGCTGCTCCCGCTGCATCTCGGTCTCGATCAGGCTCCGCGGGGTCGTGCCACGCACCGTCATGAGGGACAGCACGAAGGCGATCACCAGGAAGGCGCCCCCCAGCCACTTGGTGGCGTTGTGGAGGAAGGTCGCCGTCTGGCGGCTGCCCATCATCTCGATGCCCGTGCCCGCGCCCCCGAAACCGGCGGCGAGACCTCCGCCCTTCCCCGACTGGAGAAGGACGACGACCATCAGCGCGAAGCAGTCGAGAACCAGTAGTCCGATGAGGATTCCGTACATGATCGACGAAGGAATCTAGCTTCGAGCCCGCTCCCGATCAAGAACGTGCGACCGCCGCGATCGAGGCGAAATCGGACGGGTCGAGGCTCGCCCCGCCGACCAGGGCTCCGTCCACGTCGGGCCGCGAAAGCAGCTCGGCTGCGTTGTGGGGCTTCACGCTGCCCCCGTACAGCACGGGGATCGTCCGCGCCAGCTCCGGGGTGGCGATCGAGGCGAGGATCTCGCGGATTCCCGCGTGCATCTCCTGGGCGTCGTCGGGCGCCGCGGTCTTCCCGGTCCCGATCGCCCACACCGGCTCGTAGGCGACGGCGAGCCGGCGGTACTCCTCCCGGCAGAGGCCCTCCGCCGCCCGGGTGAGCTGCTCGACCACGACGGACCGCGCCCGACCCGCCTCCCGCTGCTCCAGGCGCTCGCCGACACACAGCGTCGGGGCGAGCCCCTCCTCCAGCGCGGCCCGGAGCTTCCTCGCGCACCGCTCGTCGGTCTCGCCGAAGTGGTGGCGCCGCTCGCTGTGGCCCACCAGGACGCGGGACGCTCCCGTCGCGGCGACCATCCGCGGGGAGACCTCGCCGGTCCAGGCGCCCTTGCTCTCCCAGTGGCAGGTCTGGGCCCCCACCGCCACGTCCTCCCGATCCGCGGTCGCCTCGACAACCGCGGACAGCGCCGGGAACGGCGGGAAGAAGAGGATCTCCACGCCCTCCTCGGGAGCGGGGGCCTCGCGCCGGAAGCCGTCGAAGTAATCGGCGACCTCGTCGACCGTCTTGTGCATCTTCCAGTTCGCCGCGATCACGCGGGGTCGGCCCTCCCCGGTCATCCCTCCACCTCTCCGCTCGGGCTCGAGGCCGCGCCGGGGGCGGGATCGAGCGACTCGACGCCGGGCAGGGTCTTTCCGGCGACCAGATCGAGAGCGGCGCCACCCCCCGTGGAGGCGTGGCCGACGGACTCCGCCAGCCCCGCGCGCTCGAGGGCCGCCAGCGAGTCCCCTCCCCCGGTCACGGTGTAGGCTCCCCGCTCGCTCATCGCGGCCAGCCGCTCGGCGATCGCTCGGGTGGCGGCGTCGAAGGGCGGGGTCTCGAACACCCCCAGCGGACCGTTCCAGAAGACGGTGCGGGCGTCCCGCAGCGCCCGTTCGAACCGCTCGACCGTGGCCGGGCCGACGTCGAGGATCTTCCACCCGGGGTCGATCCCGTCGTCCACGGAGACGGTCCGGGTCTCGGCCCCGACCTCGATCTCGCGGGCGATCACGGCGTCCACCGGGAGAACGAGCGCCTCGCCGAAGCGATCGATCAGCGCGCGGGCGCGGTCGAGCCGGTCCTCCTCCACGAGCGAGTCCCCCACGTCGATCCCCTTCGCCTCCAGGAAGGTGTTCGCCATCCCGCCGCCCAGGCACACCCGCTCGGAGCGCTCCGCCAGCTCTTCTACCACCCCGATCTTGTCGGCGATCTTGGCGCCTCCCATGATCGCCACGAACGGCCGCTCGGGATCGAGCACCCGGCCGAACGCCTCGAGCTCGCGGGCGAGCAGCCGACCGGCCACCCGCGGGCGGAGGAACTCCGTCACCCCGACGGTGGAGGCGTGCGCCCGGTGGCAGGTGCCGAACGCGTCCTGCACGAAGTACTCCCCGTAGCCGGCGAGCCGCTCGGCGAATGCGGGATCGTTCCCCTTCTCCCCGGGGTGGAAGCGGAGGTTCTCCAGCAGGAACACCTCCCCTCCCCTCGCCTCGCGGACGATCTTCGTCGAGCGCTCGTCGAAGGGCTCGGGCAGGAAGACGATCCTCCGGCCGAGCAGCTCCTCCACGTGGGCGGCGACCGGCTTCAGCGAGAGCGCCGGATCGGGGGCCCCTGCCGGGCGGCCGAGGTGGGAGGCGAGGACCACGGTGGCCCCGCGCCCGAGCAGGCCCTCCACGGTGGACAGCGAGGCCCGGATCCGGGCGTCGCTGGCGACGTACCGGTTCTCCGGATCGCCCTCGAGCGGCACGTTGAAGTCGACCCGAACCAGGGCGCGTCGGCCGTCCGCCTCCTCGGCGGTCAGGTCGTCGAGGGTCCGCCGGGCGGGCCGGACGGATGCGTCTCTCCCGCCCACCGCCTCAGAGCAGCTCGCCCAGGCGCTCGACCAGGTCGAGCAGGCGGCTCGCGAAGCCCATCTCGTTGTCGTACCACGCCAGGACCTTCACCAGGGTGCCGTCGAGGACCGCGGTGGAGAGGGCGTCGATCGTGGCAGACTCGGTGCTCGACATGTAGTCGACGGACACCAGCGGCTCGTCGCTCACGGCGAGGATTCCCGCCAGCTCGCTCCCGGCCGCCCGGCGGAAGGCGTCGTTCACCTCCTCCGCGTCGGTGGATCGCTCCACCTCCACGACGAGATCCACCACCGAGACGTTCGGCGTGGGCGTCCGGATCGCCATTCCGTCGATCCTGCCCTCCAGCTGCGGCAGCACCTTCGAGGTCGCCTTGGCGGCTCCGGTGGTGGTGGGGATGAGCGACACGGCGGCGGCCCGGGCGCGGCGGAGGTCCTTGTCCGGAGAGTCGACGACGTGCTGGCTGGCGGTGTAGGAGTGGGTTGTCGTCATCAGGCCGTGGACCCAGCCGAACTCCTCCATCAGCACCTTGGCCACGGGGGTGAGGCAATTCGTGGTGCAGGAGGCGTTGGAGACGACGTCGTGGTCGGGCTCCAGGCTGTCGTGGTTGACGCCCATCACCACGGTGAGGTCGACCGGGTCCTTGGCCGGGGCGGAGATCACCACCTTCTTCGCTCCCGCCTCGAGGTGCCGGGCGGCCTCGGCCCGCTTCCGGAAGATTCCGGTCGACTCGATCACGACGTCGACCCCCATCTCGTCCCACGGCAGCCCCGAGGGTTCCTTCTCGGACAGCACCCGGAAGCGGTCCCCGCCGACCGTCATCTCGCCGCCGCTCACGCTCACGTCGGCGTCGAGGACGCCGTGGACGGAGTCGTACTTCAGCAGATGGGCCAGCGTCCCGGCGTCGGTGAGGTCGTTGACCCCCACCAGGTCGATTCCCTCGCGCCCTCCGTCCGCCATGGCCCGGTAGGTGAGCCGTCCGATGCGTCCGAAGCCGTTGATCGCCAGTCGCATGACATCCTCCCGCAGGAAATTTCCGATCGAAGAAACGGGGCCGGACAAGAACCGGGACGAAGTTACCGATCGCCCGGAGCGAAGGCGAGCGCCCACGTCACCCCGATCGCCCGACCCGCCCCGGCCCCCAGGACCGCATCGCCGGCGGCGGCGAGGGTGGCTCCGCTGGTCGTCACGTCGTCCACCAGCGCCACCGTCTCTCCCCCCAGCCTGCGGCGCGCCACGAAGGCGCCGCGCACGTTCCGCCACCGTCGCTCCCGGCCCAGCCCCACCTGGGACGCGGTCGGCCGGGACCGGTCGAGCACGTCCTCGACGGGTACGGAGAGCGTGGAGCCCAGCGCCTCCGCCAGGGAGCGGGCCTGGTTGAACCCACGGTCCCGTCGCCGGGCGCGGTGGAGAGGGATCGGCACGAGCAGATCCGGGGTGATCCCGCGAGCGGAGAGGGCTCTTCCCATCGGATCCGCGCACTCTGCGGCGAGGTGTCGCCAACCGGAGTACTTGAGGCCCCGGACGAGCGTTCCCGCCGGGCCCGCGTAGCGGGTCGCGGCCACCGCCTCCAGGCGCGGCGACCAGGGGCGACACCGGGCGCATCGCTCCGGCTCCCCGGGCCTCGGGAGGTCGCAGCGTCGGCAGCGCGATCCGGTCAGGGGCTCGATCGAGCCCAGGCATTCCGCGCACAGGCCCGGGCGCGCCCGGGCCATCGCCGCCCCACAGTGGAGGCAGAGAGGCGGGAGGATCGCGTCCACCACCGCCGTCGCGACGGCGCGAACGTCCAAGCTCCTCCAGAGAGGGGAGGTCGAACCGACGGAACGGAGGGCGGGAAGCGAGGGCGCTGCCCGGAGGGCCGGCGCCGGGCTACGAGTCTCCCAGCTCGGAGTCTCCCAGGAGGGGGAACTGGTTCTCGATCATCGCCAGGTACCGGTCTCGCTCCTCCCCGTCGAGGATCGGGACCATGCGCTGGAGCCAGTGACGTGCCGCCCCCACACGCTCGGTCAGGTAGTTGGAGGCGACCAGCCCGAGATAGGCGAGCTTGATCCCCTCGTCGAGCTGCAGGGCGCGCTCGAACGCCTGGATCGCCCGCTGGTAGTCCCCCAGCTGGAAGTAGGAGCCGCCGAGCAGCGCGAACGCGTTGGCGTGGCGGGGGTCGATCTTCACGACCCGGCGAAAGACGGGGATCGCCTGACGATAACGCCCCTCTCCGTAGAACCGGCCCGCCTGCTCGAACAGGGTTTCCACCGAATCCACCGCGGCGGACGCCGTCGTGGTCGTGGCCCCGGCAGGGTCGGGCGAGAGGAGCCCGAACGCGAGGAGAAGGGCGATCGGAACCAGCGTGCGAACGTTCATGGTGCGCTGCGTACCTCCGGATGCGAGAACGGGAGGGGCCCGGGACGATGGATCGTCACAGGAGTCTAACGAGCCGCGTCCGGCCCCGTCAACCTTCGTCCCCGGATCGTTGCAATCATCGCGCCGTGGCGCCGTCGGCGTGCTCTCGGACGAACGGCTCCAGGCACCGGCGCAGGTCGTCGAAGACCGCCTCGTACACTTCGCGGTCCCACCCGATCGGATCCACGATGCCCTCGTAGTCGACCTCCGGCGCGAGGTCGGTGACCAGGCGCACGTCGGCGGTGGAGTCGAGCTCGCGGACGTAGCGGACGTGGGAAGGCTGCATCCCGATGACGGTGTCGGCCCACCGGATCAGCTCCTCCGTCACCGGCCGCGACTCGTGATCGGCGAGATCCAGCCCCTCGCTGCGGGCGACCTCCCTCGAGTGAGGGTGGGCGGGCCCCCCGGACATCGCGGCGGTCCCCGCCGAGCGTACCTCCGCCGGCACGCCGGCCTCCTCGAAGAGGTGGCGCAGAAGTGCCTCCGCCATGGGGCTCCGGCAGGTGTTGCCGGTGCACACGACGAGCACCCGGTACGGTCGGGTCGGACTCATGGAAGAGGAAAGATCTCGGGCGCGGGCCCCTCGCGCAACGACCGCGTCATTGCTCGGGGGCTTCGAGGTCGGGGATGGTGGAGCGGAGGCGATCGGCGGAGATCGCCCCCTCCCGGACGAGCCGCGGGCGGACGCCCGCCACGTCGACGATCGTCGAGGGTTCGCCGGCGGCGGACGGTGTGCTCGGACCGGCGGCCGGCTCGAGCAGGCCGAGCGCGAGCGCCTCCGCCCCCGGAGCGGAGGCCAGGGCTCGCGCGGCCTCGGCCACGTGGACCGGCGGGACGCCTCCCTTCGGGTTCGCCGAGGTCGAGAAGAGGGGCCCGCCCCAGGCCCGCACCACCGCCGCCGAGATGGGATCGCTCGCGGGGCGCAGGGCGATCGTCCCCTCCGAGACCACCGGGGCGGGCGCGTCGGGGGCGGCGACGAGGACCAGCGTCAACGGCCCCGGCCACAGGGCGTCGGCCAACCGGCGGGCGGCCGGAGGCCACTCCCCGCACAAGCTCCGTGCGGCCGCGGCATCGGGGACGAGGCACAGGAACGGGCGTGGGCGCTCGTACCCCTTCAGCCGGCGGGCCGCCGCGACCGCGCTCTCGAGACGGGCATCGCCGGTCAGGCTCACGACCGTCTCGGTGGGATGGAGGATCAGGCGGCCGGCATCGAGCGCGGTCACGGCACGGTCGACGCCGGCCTCGTCGGCCGGCACGAGCGGAAGGCTCACGCTACACCCTCACCTCGCCGGTCATCTCGAGCTCACCATCGTACGCGTCGATCCGGGGCCGGACCTCCTTCTCCAGGAACGCACGCGTCTGCTCCGGTGCCCGGCCGACGTGGGAGCGGGGGTCCCGGGCACGTTCCCACGCCTCCTCGGAGAGGCGGGAGAACTCCTCCTCGTCCGCCAGCCGATCGAGGAGATCGGTCGGGGCTCCGGGTTCGGCGCGCTCGGCGGCCTCCCGGGCCCGGACCCGTATCCGCTCGTGGAGCTCCTGGCGGTCCCCGCCCGCCTCCACCGCGGCCATGAGCAGCGACTCGGTCGCCAGCGAGGGCAGGGCCTCCTCCACCCCACGCCGCACCGCGTCCTCTCGTACCTCGAGGCCGTCGGCGACGTCGTGGTACAGCACGAGCAGCGCGTCCACCGTCAGGAACAGCTCCGGCAGGGCGATCCGCTTGTTCGCCGAGTCGTCGAGCGACCGCTCCAGCCACTGGTGGGCGGCGGTCCAGGCGAAGTTGCCGGCGGTCTGGATCGCCAGGCGGGCGAGCCCGCACATCCGCTCGGCCCGCATCGGATTCCGCTTGTACGCCATCGCCGAGGATCCGACCTGCCTCTCCTCGAAGGGCTCGAGGACCTCTCCCAGGTGCTGGAGCAGCCGCAGGTCGTGCCCGAACTTGCTCGCCGACTGGGCCACCCCCGAGAGGCTCGCCCCCCACGCCGCGTCGACCTTGCGGGGCGCGGTCTGGCCGGTGACCGCGAAAGCCCCCGGGGCCTCGAGCTTCTCGACGACCCGGCGCTCGAGCTCCTCGACCGCCTCGTGGCTCCCGTCGGCGAGGGCCAAGAACGACGCCTGGGTCCCCGTGGTCCCCTTGAGACCGCGGAGGCGGAAGCGTTCGAGGCGAAAGGAGATCTCGTCGAGGTCGAGCAACAGGTCGCCGATCCACGACGCGGCCCGCTTCCCCACCGTCGTCGGCTGCGCGGCCTGGAAGTGGGTCCACCCGAGGGTCGGGAGGTCGGCCCACCGCTCGGCGAAGTCCGCCAGCGCGGCGACGACGCACAGCGTCTTCCGCTCCACGATCCGCAGCGCTTCCCGCATGAGGAGCAGGTCCGCGTTGTCGACGACGAAGGCGCTCGTGGCGCCCAGATGGAGGATCCCGCGGGCCTCGGGCGCTGCCTCCCCGAACGCGCGGACGTGAGCCATCACGTCGTGGCGAAGCTCGCTCTCGAGCTCGTCGGCGCGTTCGAAGTCGATGTCGGCCGAGGCGTTCTTCAGCGCCTCGACCTGCCGGTCCGTCACTCCCCCGATCCCCATCTCGGCCTGGGCCTCGGCGAGGGCGATCCAGATCCGGCGCCACGTCAGGACCTTCCGCCGGGGGGAGAAGACGCGCTCCATCTCCTCGCTCGCGTAGCGGGCGACGAGCGGGTGCTCGAAGCGGTCACGACCCATGTCAGATCCAGTCGTGAAAGTCGTCGCTCAATCCTCTGCGCTTGTACCGGAGCATGGAGTCCTCGCACGAACACTCCACCTTCGCGGTCGGGAGCATCGCGAGGACGTTCCACGTGATCTCGGGAAGGACCGCGAGCGCCTCGTCGATCCGCTCGGCTCTCTCCTCCTCCTCGACCTCGGAAACGCCCTCGGCGTAGCCCGTCACGTAGACGACCGGATGGTAGCACATCTCCAGCTCCCGAGCGAGGAACGCCTCGGGGGCGAGCGTCATCCCCACCAGATCGGCTCCCAGGCCCTGCAGCATCCGCACCTCCGCGGGCGTCTCGCGCCGGGGCCCCTCGCTCACCGCGTAGACGCCGTCCCGCCGGGGCCGCAGCGCCATCCGGTCGAGGACCCGTCCGAGCACGCCCTCGAGCGTCGGGCAGAAGACCGGATTCTGCCGCAACATCCCGTACCCCTTGCCCTCGAAGAAGGTGGACGGACGGTTGCGGGTGAGGTCGATCAGGTCGCCGGGGAGGACGAACTCGCCGATCCGAAACTCGGCGGAGAGAGCGCCGGGCCCGCTCCACGCGACG
>JAWVZN010000006.1:0-62201 GCA_033722155.1 Gemmatimonadota bacterium
AGCGCGATCACGACGTACGGGACGACCTCGTTGCGGATCGGGATGCCGGACTCCCACACCAGCGACCCCATCGCGTCGACCACACTTTGAAATGCCTCCATGCGCTCTCCCGGCTAGTTGAGTTCGGCGAGCATGCACCGGGCGCTGCCGCCCCCGTGCCGCTCGATGGTGGACAGATCGACGTGGACGATGCCCGCGTGCCGCTCGAGGACGGCCCGCTGCTCGGGCGTATACGCCTCGTACGCGCGCTCGGACATGACGATCAGCTTCTCTCCCTCCCCGTTCTCGACCTCGAGCACGTTGCCGCAGAAGTCGTGCATCTGCTCGAGCGAGATCTCGAAGGTCTCGTGACCGGTCTCGAAGAGCGAGGCGAGCACCTCGCTCCGGTCGACCGTCTCGGCGATCGCCTCGCCGCAGGAAACGGCCCACCGCTCTCCCACGCTCATCACGACGTTCGTGTGGTAGATCTCGATTCCGTCCCGGTCGAAAGCCGCGAACATAACGGGCTCGTAGCCGAAGCGCTTGGCCCACCGCTCGACCAGCCCCGGATCCGTACGGGCCGAGGCGGCGGCGTAGACCCGCTTCGCCCCCTCGTCGATCACCAGGCTGCCGGTCCCCTCCAGGAAGCGACCCATCCCCTCCTCGGCCGACAGGTCGACGACCTCCGGGTAGCGCTCCTTCAGGCTCTCGACGAACTCCGGCCGGCGCTCCCTCCGGCGCGCGGGCGAGCGCATCGGGTAGAGGATCAGCGTGCCGTCGCGGGTGGTGAACCAGTTGTTCGGAAAGACGGCGTCCGGGGTGGACGCGTCGGCGGGTGCAAGAACCTCGACCTCCACCCCTCGCTCCTCGAGGGCCTCGCGGAGCCGGTCGAACTCATCCTGCGCCTTCTCTGCGACCGCGGCCTCCTCCCCCTCCGGGACGGGCTCCTGGAAGGCGTTGTCGGCGGCGGTCTCCGGATTGGACCGGAAACCGACCGGCTCGACCATGAGGACGCGACGGGCGGCCATCGCGCCTCAAGATGTCTCGCGACTTCAGGGAGTGTCGAACTCGAGCGGCGGCAGGACGATCCGCCCCGGCGGGGCCTCCCCGCGCAGGAAGCCGAGCATCGCGGCCTCGATCTCGGGAGAGGAGAGCAACAGGTCGTCGTCGTGGCCCGCCCCCTCGATCACGAGGTGGACACCGTTCGGGAATCCTTCGAGCATCTCCTCGGCGTTGGACGGCGGCGTCCGCGCGTCGATCGAGCCGCTGATGAACAGAACCGGCACGTCGGATTCGACCGGTGCGCGGAACTCCGGACCCAGGTCGGTGTGGGGAAACGCCTCGCAGATCTCCGGCACGAAGGAGAGCGCGTGCTCGCCGAGCCACGATCGCTCGACCTCCCGCTGGATTCGCTCCCAGCGGGACTCGCTGATCCCCGAGGCGCAATCCACGGCGATCGACATCGCCAACCCGCGGCGCCCGGTCCGGCTCTCGGCCGCCCGGGCGGCGGCACCCTGGAGACCGTTCTCGAGCACACCATGGAGCGCGGCGGGGATCCCCGCGTAGTCGTCCCGCTCCGACATTTCGCCCAGAAGGAAGGCGACCACGTCCCCGCGACCGATCTTGACCGAGCGACCGTCTCCGAGCCCCACGGTCACCGGCGGGTCGACCCGGTTCACGACCGCGTCGATCAACGCGCGGAAGTTGCCGAACGCCGCACGCGCGTCCGGATCGGCGGCGACCATGCTGTCGAGCGCGGCGATCGCCCGCTCCCAGTTGCCCGGGAGCTTCACCGTGTGGTCGGGCCCCTCGACCCCGGCCAGGATCGCCCTCTCGATCCGATCCGGATGATTGCGGATCATCGCCAGGCCCAGATGGGTCCCGTAGCTGATCCCCCACAGGACCAGCCGCTCGGCCCCGAGCGCCTCTCGCAGATCCTCCAGGTCGGCCACGCTGGCGAGGGTGTGGTAGGCGGAGAGGTCGACCCCCTCCCCCTCCCAGTGGTCCGCGCACCCGGCGGCCCACTCGCTCGCGCGCTCGATCAGCAGATCGTGCTCGGTGGGGCGACCCAGCGGATAGGACCACTCCTCGGGGCACAGGAGATAGGGCTCGCTCCCGTACACCCCCCGCTGGTCGAAGGCGATCACGTCGCCGACCTCGCGCATCGCTTGGAACAGGCCGAAGCGGTCGCCGAGCGAGGAAAGGGTTCCCGAGCCTCCGGGTCCACCCGCGAGGTAGACGATCGGCGGCCCCGGGTCGGGTCCCGTCGCCGGATAGCGGTAGAAATGGAGCCTGATCAACTGGCCGTCCGGATCGTCGCGATCCTCGGGGACCCACAGGAATCCTTCCTCGGCCTCGATCGTGATCTCCGGCCCCTCGCGGGTCGTCACCTCGACGGCCTCGATCTCGAGTTCCCCCGCTCGCTGCAAGGCGAACACGGGTGGCACGATGGCGAACGGCGCACAGAGGGACGCGACGAGCACGAGCGAGCAAAACCTCACGGTGCCTCCTTGCAAGGGGTTCGGGATGCCGGCAAGCCCCCCCTACGGCGCGGGTCACCGGCGGGTTTCGGTGGGCGGCCCCTCGCGTCGGACGCGCTCAGGCCCGCTCGAACAGGTGGACCTGCCACCGGGTGAGCGGGCTCTCGCCGGCCTCGCGGTACCGCTCGAGCGCCTCCCGGGCGCCGATCGTCCGCTCGTCGTCGGGGTCGGTCCGGAAGCGGTAGGACAATCCCCCTCGCTCCTCCTCCCCGGCGTACGTCTCCATGTTGCTCCGGAGGTTCGCTCGGGATTGATCGAACGGAACCCATCCGGTGGTGGCGATCGGGCCGCGGTGGGCCCAGCCGGGCCCGAGCCCGGTCAGCCGCTCGACCCGCTCCTCCCCGTACTGCCAGCTGACGCTCAGGAAGACCACCCCTCCCTCCCTCAGGAATCTGCCGGCGCCACGGAGGACCTCCCGCCGGTACCCGAAGCCGTCGTCCCCCTCGCTGGCCGGCGGGTTGGCGAGGAGGAACTCCACGTCGCCCTCCGTCTCCTCGAGGAGCTCCCGATCGCCCGACCGGACGGGCCGGTAGGAGTCCGACCGCATGAAGTACGTCTCCCGCTGCACCCCGTTGAGCCGGGCGTTTCGCCTGGCGACCTCCACGTTCCCGGACTCGATCTCGAGACCGATCACGCGCCGGACCGCCGGAAGGCGCGCCGCGAGGATGGCGAGCGCCCCGATCCCGCTTCCCCAGTCGAGGCCGACACGGACGAGCGGACCCCGGTTCCGGTGGATCGCCTCGAGGGCGATCAGGGTGGCCGGGGTGGGGGCGAAGGTATCGGCGGGATGCTCCAGACGAAGCGGCGCCAGGTCTCCGATCCGATCTGCTCCGACGGTGGTCCGGGTCGTCTCCCTCACGGGAGCCGGAGCTCCTGCGAGGTCGTGATCAACGTGGCCGATCCGACCGCGACGACGCCGCCGTCGTCCCGTTCCACCAGGACCCGCTCCACCGCGGTCCGCCGACCCAGCCGGACCGGATTCGCGACGGCCCGGATCTCCACGTCCTCCGGAATCGGCTCGAGCAGCCGGACGTGGTAGTCCGACGTCGAGAGCCACACCCCGTAGTGGGGGGCGGCGTCGAACCAGGCGGCGGTGTCGACGATCGTGCCGACCATGCCCCCGTGCACCTGGGCGAGGGGATGGCTGAGGTCCGGGTTCGGCGGAAGCCGGACGGCCGCCCGCCCGTCCTCGTAGAGGAGCTCCATCCCGAGCGTCCGCACGATCGGCGCGCGCCCGAAGTACCCGACCAGCTCCTCGCGGAGACGTTCGCGCGCCCCCGCGTCCGTCGGGTCGAAGACCGTCAATCCGGCATCCTTCTTCAGGCCCCCGGCGGGACTCGGCCGGCGGGGGGGACGACTCCGAACAGCAGCCGGTAGGGGGCGTCGTCGCTCACGGCAGACCCAATTTAGTATGTTGGGCTCGCCCTCGTCCCTCTTTCGCGGAGTCCCGAGATGCCGAGCACCGTGCGGTGGCTTGCGATCCTCTGTCTGGCGCTCCTCGGCGTCGGCGAGGCCGCGGCCCAGGAACAGAACCGGCAGGAGAACCCGGAGCCCCCCATGGCCAGGACCGTCCCCGAGAGCCTCGAGACCCACGGCCACGTCCGGGTCGACCCCTACTACTGGCTGCGCGAGCGGGAGAACCCCGACGTCGTCGCCTACCTCGAGGCGGAGAACGAGTACACCGAGTCGATGACCTCCCACCTCGAGGGCTTGCGGGAGACCCTGTTCGAGGAGATCAAGGGGCGGATCAAGCAGGACGACTCCTCGGTTCCCTACCGAAAGGACGACTACTTCTATTACCGGCGTTACGAGGAGGGAGACCAGTACCCGATCTACGCCCGGAAGAAGGGGTCGCTGGAGGCGGAGGAGGAGGTGCTCCTCGACGCGAACGCGCTGGCCGAGGGGCACGACTTCCTCAGCGTCCGCGCCAGCGCGGTGAGCCCGGACCACCGGACCCTCGCCTTCGCCGTCGACACCGTGGGCCGCCGCTTCTACACGGTGCGGTTCAAGGACCTCGAGACGGGCGAGGCGGCCGACGACGTGATCCCGAAGGTGACCGGCAACCTGGCGTGGGCCAGCGACAGCCGGACGATCTTCTATTCGAAGCAGGACCCGAAGACCCTCCGCTCCCACCGGATCTTCCGCCACCGGCTCGGGGACGATCCGGCCGACGACGCGCTGGTGTACGAGGAAGCCGACGAGACGTTCTCGACGTACGTCTTCCGTTCGCGGTCCGAGCGATACCTGATGATCGGATCCTTTCAGACGCTCAGCGACGAGTGGCGCTACCTGGACGCCGACGATCCGACCGGGGAGTTCCGCCTCTTTCTCCCGCGCGAGCGGGGCCACGAGCACACCGTCCACCACCTGGGGGACCATTTCTACATCCGGACGAACGAGGGCGACGCGGAGAACTTCAAGCTGATGCGGACCCCGGTCGACGACACCGCTAGGGGGCGATGGGAGGAGGTGATCCCCCACCGGCAGGACGTCCTGCTCGAGGGCTTCACCCCCTTCGACGACCACCTCGTCGTCACCGAGCGGAAGGCGGGGCTGATCCAGCTGCGGATCCGCCCCTGGGACGATCCCGCAGACGAGCACTACCTCGACTTCGGCGAGGAGGCGTACCTCGCCTATGTCCAGAACAACCCCGAAACCGATTCGGGTATCCTCCGGTACGCCTACCAGTCGATGACCACGCCGGAGTCGGTGTACGACTACGACATGGAGACGCGCGAGCGAACGCTGCTGAAGCGGGACGAGGTGCTGGGCGACTTCGACCCCGCCGACTACGCCACCGAGCGGATCTCCGCTCCCGCCCGCGACGGCGAACGTGTGCCCGTCTCGCTGGTGTACCGGAAGGACCGCTTCGACCGCTCCGGCGACTCCCCGCTCCTGCTCTACGGCTACGGCTCCTACGGCTACAGCCTGGATCCCACGTTCAGCGCCTCGCGGCTGAGCCTGCTGGATCGGGGTTTCGTCTACGCCATCGCCCACGTCCGGGGCGGCGAGGTGCTGGGACGCCGGTGGTACGAGGCGGGCAAGCTCCTGAACAAGCGGAACACCTTCACCGACTTCATCGACGTGGCCGAGCACCTGGTCTCCTCGGGCTACGCCGATGCCGACCGGGTCTACGCCATAGGGGGCTCCGCCGGCGGCCTGCTGATGGGGGCGGTCGTCAACATGCGCCCCGACCTCTTCGACGGGATCGTTGCGCGGGTGCCGTGGGTCGACGTCGTCACCACCATGCTCGACGACGACATCCCCCTGACCACCAGTGAGTTCGACGAGTGGGGCGACCCGAAGGAGAAGGAGTACTACGACTACATGCTCACCTACTCGCCCTACGACAACGTGGTGGAGCAGCCGTACCCGAACATGCTGGTCACCACGGGGCTGCACGACTCCCAGGTGCAGTACTGGGAGCCCGCCAAGTGGGTGGCCCGGCTGCGGGCGAGGAAGACCGACGACAACACGCTGCTCCTGAAGACGAACATGGAGGCGGGCCACGGCGGCGCCTCCGGCCGCTACGAGCGGTACCGGGAGACGGCGTTCATCTACGCGTTCCTGCTCGATCTCGCCGGGCTGGCCGGGAGTGAGCGCTAGGGCTTCGCGCTAGCGCGAGAGCGGCGGCAGGAAGCGGCCCGTCTCGCGGCGGTACGAGCGGTACGCCTCGCCGAACCGCTCCTCGAGCCGCGCCTCTTCGAGCCGGCTCCGCCAGGCGAGGACCAGGAACGTCGCGAGCGCGCACACCATCAGCAAGGCGTTCGCGGCCACCACGGCCAGCGATCCGTAAAAGAAGAGCGAGTTGGTGTACAGGGGGTGACGGACACGACGGTACGGGCCGTCGGTGACGAGCGTGGCGTCCCCGCGAACCGCGGAGGTGGGCGTGACGTTCCTCCCCAGCGCTCCGAGGATCCGCGCCCCGACCACCACCGCCCCGAGCGCGACCGCCACCGCCGTCCACCGGAGGAAGGTCGGCACGGCGAGCTCCGCCCACGCCATCCAGGCCGGGCTCACGATCCACGCCAGCGAGCCGGCGAGGAAGGATCCGGCGGTCGCCCCCAGGGCGATCCGGACCGGCACCGGGTCCTCGCCCCGGGAGATCCGCCCGCCGGCGCGGTCCGCCTTCCGGCGGATCCGGGCGGCCACCACGATCCCGGTCAGGACGACCGTGGCGAAGGCGATACGGTAGGCGGCGTCCGAGTCCATTCCCGCGCTCCGCTTCGGGAATCGAAATATTTAGTCTCGTCTAAATTGCCGCCTGTCCTTCGGAGCCGTCAAGCTGGGGGGGTCAGTCCGTTACGGCCGCCATCGTCCGCTTCTCCGCCCGCTTCCGGGCGGTGGCGTCGAGGATCCTCTTGCGGATCCGGACCGACTCGGGGGTGACCTCGACCAACTCGTCGGAGTCGATCCACTCGAGCGCGCGGTCGAGCGTCGTCTCCCGCGCCGACTTGAGGACCGTGTCGACCTCCTTGTGGGCGGAGCGGTGGTTGGTGACCTGCTTTCGCTTCGTGGGGTTGCACGGGAGCTCTCCCGGCCGGGAGCTCTCGCCCACGACCATGCCGGCGTACACCCGGTCCATCGGCCGCACGAACAGGGTGCCCCGCTCCTGGAGCTTCTCGAGCGCGTAGGCGGTGGCCGCTCCGGTGTCGAGCGACACCATCGCGCCGCGATCGCGGTGCTCCACCTCGCCCCTCCACGGCGCGAACTCCCGGAACCGGCTGGTGAGGATACCGGTGCCCCGGGTGTCGGTGAGGAACTCGGTGCGGTAGCCGATCAGCCCGCGGGTGGGGATCGTGAACTCGAGCCGGACGAGGCCGGTGCCGTGGCTCCGTACCGCGGTCGGCTCGCCGCGGCGGCGGGCCACCTTCTCCAGGACGACGCCCTGGTGCTCCTCGGGGACGTCGATGGCGAGGTCCTCCACCGGCTCGAGCAGCTCCCCGTCGGGCGTCTCGCGCAGGATCACCTCGGGCCGGCTCACGCACAGCTCGAAACCCTCCCGTCGCATCTCCTCGATCAGGATCGCGAGGTGGAGCTCGCCCCGGCCGCTCACCTTCATCCCCCTCGATCCCTCCGCCTCCTCCACCCGCAGCGCGGCGTCGACCCGGGCCTCGCGCTCCAGCCGGGCGCGGATCCGGCGAACGGTGGCGGCGGTCCCCTCCCGGCCGGCGAGGGGGCCGTCGTTGACGAGGAACAGCATCGAGACGGTCGGCTCCTCGATCTCGAGCGGGGCCTTGGCGGGCTCGGGGAGGGACGGATCGCTCAGGGTGTCCCCCACCCGCAGCTCCTCGAAGCCCGCCAGCCACACGATGTCGCCCGCCGAGACCTCCTCGACCTCCTCGCGGTCGATCCCGCGGGTGATCCACAGGTGCGACGAGCTCGATTCCTCGCGTCCCGTCGTCCGGAACCCGCTCCGCCCGCCGTCCTCCCACTCGGCGATCGTCCGCGCCAGCGGCTCGCCGACCCGGTGGGAGCCCTGGAGCACCCGGCCGCAGCCGATCCGACCGTGGTAGTCGCTCCACGCCAGCGTCGAGACCTGCATCCGGAAGGGGGCGTCGGGCTCGACAGCGGGGGCGGGAACGCACTCCAAGATCGTCTCGAAGAGCGGGACCATCCCGTCGCGCTCCTTCTCGAGGCCGCGGACGAACCAGCCGTGGAGCCCCGACCCGTACAGGACCGGGAAGTCCGCCTGCTCGTCGGTCGCGCCGAGCTCGAGGAAGAGGTCGAAGGTGTCGTAGAGCGCCCGCTCGGGATCGGCGTTGGGGCGGTCCACCTTGTTGAGCACCACCACCGGCGTCAGCCCGCGGCGCAGCGCCCGCATCAGCACGTAGCGGGTCTGGGGCATCGGCCCCTCGACGGCGTCCACGAGCAGCAGCGCCCCGTCCACCATCGAGAGCACCCGCTCCACCTCGCCCGAAAAGTCGGCGTGGCCCGGGGTGTCCACGATGTTGATCCGGGTGCCCCGCCAGTCGACGGTGCAGTGCTTCGATCGGATCGTGATGCCCCGCTCGCGCTCGAGGTCGAGCGAGTCCATCACCCGGTCGGCCACCTCGGCCCCCTCGCGGAAGACGCTGGCGGCGCGGAAGACGGAGTCGATCAGGGTGGTCTTGCCGTGATCGATGTGGGCGATGATCGCCAGGTTGCGGACGTTTTCGGGCGCGGGCATCGGTTCCTGCTGCTCGGGCAAAAAGAAGCGCCCCCGGTCGGGGGCGCGGATCGTACGCGGTTCAATATACACGATCCCGGGCCCGTCGGGTCCCTCGGCGCGGAACCTTGTGGGAGGGGTTCCGGGTAGAACAGCGGTGGCCGGTTCCCCCGACCGGCCGGCGGGCCTGCTTCGAGGCCCCGGGCAGAATTCCCGACCGCTCTGCCCGATCCGGAAAAAGTTTCCGGATGCGAGAAACCAGGTACCTCGAAACCACTTGTTATGAAGACATGCAAATTCCTTACAGGACAGGAGCTACGCCGATGATTCCGCGACCGGGCATCCATCTTGCTTCACTTCGAGACGGCCGTCGATCATGAGCCACGTCCCCGACCATCCACCACGATCCCGGGCGCGTCGCCTCCGGGACGGCATCCTCCGGACCGTGCCCTATCCGCCCCATCCCCTCGACCACGCCCTCCATATCGGGGCCCTGGAGCGGTGGAGGCTCTACGTACCCTCGCTCCCCGCGGCGAACGACCGGGCGAAGCGGGCGCTCGACGTCGTCCTCGGGGTCGTGCTCCTGGCGCTCTCCGCTCCGCTGCTTCTGGCGGCGATGGCCGCCATCAAGGTGACGAGCGGGGGCCCGGTGCTCTTCACCCAGTCCCGGATCGGCTACCGGTGCCGGATCTTCCGGATGCACAAGCTCCGGACGATGAGAAACGGCGCCGAGAGGGAGAAGCCGCACGCAGAGGCGCCCGACGTGGATCGCCTCTTCTTCAAGCTCGAGAAGGACCCCCGGACGACCCGGCTGGGACGATGGCTTCGCAAGTTCAGCATCGACGAGCTCCCCCAGCTCGTCGACGTGATCCGGGGCGACATGAGCCTGGTGGGGCCCCGACCGCTGCTGCTGAGCGACTACGCGAAGTTCCCGAAATCGAAGCAGCTGCGGCGATTCGCCGTGAAGCCCGGGATCACCGGGCTGTGGCAGGTGAGCGGGCGGAGCCGCCTCGACGACCGACGGCGAATCGAGCTCGACCTCCTCTACGTCGACCGGTGGAGCCTCCGGCTCGACCTGCAGATTCTGGCGCGCACGGTTCCGGCCGTGCTGCGAGGCGAAGGAGCGTACTGATGGACGACGCCGGCCTGGTCGTACGCTCTTTGCGCCGGGGATGGTGGCTCGTGGCGGCGAGCATCGTCATCGCGCTCGTGACGGCGGCGTTCCTGACCGCCCGGGAGACCGCCCGCTACCGCGCCACCACCACGCTCGTCGTGAGGCCGAGCGAGGAGGTCGGTGAGACCGACCAGATGCTGGACGCCCTCGAGACCCTCGAGCGCCGCACGATCGTCGCCACCTTCGCCCGGATCCCCTCCACCCGGGGAATGCGTGGGCGCGTCGCGAACCGGCTGGAGCTCCGGCCCGAGGCCCTCCGCGACTACCGGACGCGCGCGTCCGTGGTGCCCTACACCAACGCGATCGAGATCGAGGCGACCGGCCCCGACCCGAACCGGGTCGAGGAGGTGGCCCGGGCGACCTCCGCGGCCACCAGGGAGGAGGCGAGGGAGATGTACCGCCTCTTCTCGCTCGAGACCCTGGAGCCGGCCGTGGTCGATCCCGATCCCATCCACCCCGATCCCCGGCGGAACTACCTCGTGACGATCGTCGTCGGGCTCTTCGTCGGTCTCGTCGCCGCGATCGGCGTCGAGTCCCTGCGGGAGAGCCGGGGGGAGAGCGCCTCCTGACCCGCTCCACGCTCCTCCCCGACCGGCGATGGATCGCCCCGGCACTACCGGTCGCCGCGGCCGCTTCCACCTGGATCGCCCTCGAGGCGGGCGAGACGTTCGCCATCGATGCTTCGCTGGCCCTCGAGGACCTGCTGGCCCTCGCGGTGGCGGGCGCCGTCGCCTGGGCGGTGATCGAGCGGCCCGGGTTCGGCCTCTGCGTGCTCGTCGCCCTGGTGTGGCTGAACCTCTCCGAGGTTCTGGTCCGCTACCACGGTGCGCCCTCGGTCCTCCAGCTCCTGGCGGTGCCGCTCGCCGTGGCGGCCTGGGCGAGCCCTCGCGAGCCGATGGAGAGCCATCCCCTGACCCGCCCCCTGACGGCGCTCCTCGCGGGATGGCTTCTCTTCCTGCTCCTCTCGACCACCTGGGCCCCCGACACCGGGTTCGCCGACGAGAGGGTGCTCGAGACCGGGAAGGCGTTTCTCGTCTTCGCGCTCGTCGGCGCGCTGGCCGTGACCCGGCGCCGGCTCGTCGCCGCCGCGTGGGTGGCCGTCGCCAGCGGGACCGCGCTCGCCGGTCTCGGTCTCTTCCAGATCGCCTCCGGCTCGTTCGACAGGGAGTTCGGCGGCCTCGCCCGGGTGAAGGACGCCCAGATCTGGGGGGACGTGTTCGAGGGCCGGATCGCCGGGCCTCTCGGCGACCCGAACTACTTCGCCCACATCCTGCTCGTTCTCGTGCCGGTCGCCCTGGTCCTGGGCCGGCACGCCCGAACCCGCTCGCGGCGGTGGACGGCCCGGGGGATGGCCGCGGTGCTCGTCGCGGGTACGCTCGCCACCTATTCGCGTGGAGGCATGCTCGCCCTCGCGGTGGTGATCGGGCTGACGCTCCTGCTCCTGCGGGTCGATCCGCGCAGGATCCTCGCGGGAGCGGTGGCGGCGGCCCTGGTGGGGATCCTCTTCCTGCCGGCGGACGTCCTCCGCCGCCTCGAGACTCTCGGCCAGATTCTGCCCGGCCAGGGTACCGAGGAGGTGCTCGATCCCGACTCCTCCTTCGAGAAACGGAAGCTCGTGACGGCGGTGGCCTGGCGGGAGTTCGTGGAGAACCCGATCCTGGGAGTCGGCGCCGGCAACTACTCCGTCCACTTCGATCGTCACGCGGCCCGCATCGGCTCGGCGGCCCGCGAGTACGACGAGCCCGACGCCCGACAGTACCCCCACAACCTGTACCTCGAGATCGCGGCGGAGACGGGCGTGGTGGGCCTGACGCTCTTCCTCGGGGCGCTCGGGGCGGCGTTCGTCGCTCTCCGGCGGGCGCGCCGTCGCTTCGAACGGGCGGGCGACCGCGCGGCCGCAGACCTGGCCGGGGCCTTCGCGATCGCGCTGACGGGATACCTCGTCTCGAGCCTCTTCCTGCACGGGGACTTCCAGCGGTACCTGTGGGTTCTGCTCGCGTTCGCGGCGGCGCTGGAAGCGATCGCTCCGGAGAAGACTTGACCTCGCCATCCCCGCGGAGGCCCGTCGCGATCGTCGTGTCCCGCTTCCCCCGGGTCACCGAGACCTTCGTCCTGCGCGAGATCGACGAGCTGGAGCGACAGGGACAACCCGTCGTTCTCGCGCCGCTGATCCGGGAACGGCCGGACGTGGTCCACGAGGACGCCCGACCGTGGGTCGAGCGCGCCCTCTACGTCCCGTTCCTCTCGATCGACGTGGTCGCCTCGAACCTGCGGGCGATGGTCCGTGACCCGCTCGCCTACCTGTCCACCGCGTCACGGGTGCTCTCGATCTCGGCACCCAGCCCGAACTTCCTCGTCAGGACCGCGGCGGTCCTGCCGAAGTCGGTGCATCTGGCGGAGCGGCTGCGGGAGGCCGGCGTGGCCCACGTCCACGCCCACTTCGCCACCCATCCGACGACCGCCGCCCTCGTCATCGAAGGGCTCGAGCGGGCGAGCTTCAGCTTCACGGCCCACGCGCACGACCTCTTCGTCCGCCAGACCGCGCTGGCCGAGAAGGTGCGGAGGGCGGCGTTCGTCCGGACGATCTCCGAGTACAACCGCGACTTCCTCTCCGACCGGTATCCGTCGGCGGATCGGAAGACGACGGTGGTCCACATGGGGGTCGACCCCGAGGCGCTCGCCTCCCGGACTGGAGGGGGCTCCGCCGCGCCGTCGGCGAAGCCCGTCGTCCTGTGCGTCGCGGCGTTGAAGCGGTACAAGGGCATTCCGGTGCTCGTGGAGGCGTGCGCGGAGCTCCGCGGGAGGGGTGTTCCCTTCACCTGCCGGATCGTCGGGGACGGCCCGCTGCGGGCGGAGATCGAGGAGAGGATCGCCGAGCTCGGCCTCGACGGCGACGTCCAGCTCCTCGGAGCGCGGACCGAAGAGGAAGTCGCCGGCCTGATCGGCGCCGCCGACGTGTGCGCGCTCCCCAGCACGGTCGCGCCGGACGGCCAGATGGACGGCATCCCGATCTTCCTGATGGAGGCGATGGCGGCGCGAAGGCCCGTGGTCGCCTCGGACCTCTCCGGGATCCCCGAGCTCGTCGAGGACGGGGAGACGGGGCTGCTCGTGCCCCCCGAGAACCCGACCGCGCTCGCGAACGCCGTCGAGCGCCTCCTCTCCGATCCGGCCCTTCGGAGGCGGATCGGAACGGTGGCCCGGAAACGGGTCGAGCGCGACTTCCGGCTCGAGGAGTGCGCGGCCGGGCTCCTGGCCGAGGTCGACCGGGTGAACCCGCCCGCGGACCCCACCGTCGCCCGGCTCCTCCGCGAGTCCGGCTGGGAGGGGTTCCGGAACGCGAGCGTGGGGGTTCGCCGGATCCGGGAGCGTCCCGACTCCCGGGTCGTCGAGCTCCTGGTCGCGGAAGGGGGGGAGGCGCGGGAGGTGGTGCTCAAGGTCCAGCGGCCCCGGCCGGGCGAATCCCGTCCTCCCGAACGGCGCGCCGCCCGCGAGCACGACCTCCTGGTCGAGCTAGACCGGTGGTTCGGGGGGCCGGACAGGCCACTCGGGGTTCCCCGGCCGCTCCATCTCGACCCCGAGCAAGGAGCGGTGGTTCTTCCCCGGTGTCCCGGACGCCCTCTCGACGCGCGCGTGCGGGAGGGCCGGTTCTCCCGGGGCGAGGCGTGGAGCGAGCTCGAGGCGGCCGCTTCGGCGTGCGGACGGTGGCTCGCGCGGTTTCAGGCCCGGCCGGCCGACATCGATCCCGGACGCGCGATCTCCACGCTCCTCGCGCGGGCCGAGTCGGACCTCGAGGCCATCGGCCTCGAGAACGCCCCCACCGTCCGCGAGCGTCTACGGGAATTCGCCCGGCGCACGGCCGGGAAGGCCGCCGTGGCGCCGGTGCACGGGGACTTCTGGCCCGGCAACGTCTTCGTCGGCGACGGCCGGCTCGAGGTGATCGATTTCGAGGGAGCGCGGAGCGGGCTGGCGTGGGAGGATCCGGCCTGGTGGCTCGTCCACCTCGAGCTCTTCTTCCCCACCCCCTTCCTGGCGTGGCGGTGGCGGCGGCTGGGGGTGCTCTTCCTCGACGCCTGGCTCGGCCGCCGCCCCTACGATCCGAACGCCCACCGGCTGTGCCGATCGGCGGCGGCGCTGCGGGCCCTCGCCTCGGCCCGATCGTCCGGGTCCGCCCTCGGCGGCCCGCTTCGGCGGCGGCGCCTGGCTCGGATCGCGCGGGGAGGCCCCCGGTGGTGAGCGAAAGAGCCGGCGTCGCTGGCGCGGCCGCCCGCGGGATGGCGTGGGCGATGGCCGCCGCCGTCTCGGGTCGGGTGATCTCGGTCGTCGGGCTCGTCGTCCTCGCCCGGCTCCTCGCACCCGAGGACTTCGGCCTCCTCGCCATCGCGCTGGTGATCGTGACGTATCTGGAGACCCTGGGGGACCTGGGGGTCGGCGCGGCGCTCGTCTACTGGCCCCGCCGGGCCGAGGAGGCTGCCCGGCTGGCGTTCGCCGTGAACGTCGTCACCGGGGCGGCGTGGGGCCTCGCCATGATCCTCGCCGCGCCGTGGCTGGCGGGCTTCTTCGAACGGCCCGACGCGGTGTGGATCATCCGCGCGATGGCGCTCTCCTTCCCGGTGAAGGCGCTCGGCAACGCCCACGACGCCCTCCTCCGGAAGGAGCTCCGGTTCCGGGCCCGGATGCTCCCGGAGGTCGGCATGGGCGCCGCCAAGGCGGCCGTGGCGATCGCGCTGGCGGCCGGCCTCGGTTGGGGGGCGTGGAGCCTGGTCGTCGGCCACCTCGCCGGCCTGGCGGTGTGGACCGCGGTGCTCTGGCGGGTGGAGCCGTGGCGTCCGGGCGGCCCGCTCCCCCTCGACCTGTTCGGACCGATGCTCCGCTACGGCCGGGGGCTCGTGGCGGTGAACGTCCTCGCCGCGGTGGTCCACCACGCGGACCTGGTCGTCGTGGGTCGGATGCTCGGGGCGACCGCCCTCGGCTTCTACCAGATCGCCTACAAGGTCCCCGAGATGTCGATCGCGATGCTGATCTGGGTGGCGGGACGCGTCCTCTTCCCCGCCTTCTCCCGGATCCACGCCGCGGGGGAGGACGTGGGGCGAGCCTACGTCGCCTCGATCCGGTACGTCTCGCTGATGAGCCTTCCGGCGGCCGTCGGCCTGGTGCTGCTCGCCGAGCCGATCGTCACGGTCGTCTTCGGCTCGAAGTGGGCGCCGGCGGCACCGATGCTGCAGGCGCTTGCCGTCTACATCGGGCTCCGCTCGGTCGGGACGCCGGCGGGCGACGTCCTGAAGGGGACCGGCCGCACCGGCCTGCTGGCCGGGCTCGCCCTCGTGAAGGCGATCATCCTGGTTCCCGCGTTGATCTGGGCCGGGGGGTTCGACGCCTCGGCCGTGGCGTGGACGATGGCCGCGGTCGCCGTCGTCACGACCACGCTCAACCTCGGGGTCGTCCAGTGGCGCTACGGGGTTCCGGTCCCCGTCGCCCTCCGGGGCGCGGCCCCCGGCGGCGCCGCCTCGGCGATCATGGCCGCCGCCGTGCTGGGATGGACCCGCTGGGTCGCCTCGGCCGGGAGCGTGATCGGGCTCGCCGCCGCGGTCCTGGTCGGGGCGCTCGTCTATGTCGGAGCCGTCGGGGCCCTCTTTCCCGACATCCTGTCCCGAGCGAAGCGGACCCTGCTCGCCGACACGCCGCCGCTCGCGGAGGGGGCACCGAAATGACCCTCCGGTACGACCTCCGCCCCGGTCTTCGGGCGTCCACCCGGTTCGGGGCGACCGGCCGCCACCTGGTCCCCCTCGAGGATCGTGACGCCCTGTTGTGGTTCCTCCGCCACCTCCACGTCCCCCACGGCCTCCGGGCCCGGCTCGGACGGCTCGCGGCCGTCGCGTCCACGCGCGTGGCACCGGAGTTCGCGTTGCCGACGATCGAGGCCGCCCTGTTCGAGGCGCGCGGGCGCTATCCGACCCGGGATCCCGCGCGCGAGCTCGTCGTTCGCGCGGTCGAGGCCTTGGCGGGCCGGCTTCCGGGCGTGGTCCCCGACCGCTGGATCGTGGTCCGCGACCACCCGTGCAGGCCGCGCGGCCGCACCCTGCTCTTCCCGTTCGCCCCGGGGGATCCGGAGCCGATGGCGGCGGTCCGGGTCCGGGCGCGGGGCGCGGGCCAGTCGCTGGAGGCGGAGGCGGCCGCCCTCGAGGACGCGCGTGGGCGGCTGCCGGCCGATCTCGCCGCGACCGTCCCCGAGGTCCTCTACGCGGCGGATCTCGACGGCGCCGGAGTCCTGGTCGAGTCGCGTCTGGCCGGACGCTCCGCGTACGTCGCGATGCGCTCGGGGTTCGCGCCCGCCCGTCTTGCGGCCGGCCATCTGAAGGCGGCCGCGAGGTGGCTGGGCAGCTTCCACGCCGCGACCCGGCGGGACGACGGCGGCGTCGCCGTCCACGGCGACTTCTGGCCCCGGAACCTCCTCCTCGACGATGCCGGCGCGGCCGTCGGGGTGGTGGACTGGGAGGCGTACCGGCCCGCGGGACCGTGGGATCGGGACCTCTTCGACTTTCCCGTGGGCTACGCGCTCGCCTGGCCGTGGGCGGACGAGGGCCGCCGCGAGCCGCTCATCGCCCTGTCGCGCGCGTTTCTCGCCGACGGGCCCGTCGCGCAGGCGATCCGCGGATATCTCCGCCTCTACTCCGCGATCACCGGAACGGAGCCGGATCGGCTCCGGAAGGCGTTCCCCGACTACGTCGACCGGCGGGCGAAGGTCCGTCGGGAGGAGGTGCCATGGAACGAGTTCCGTCGCCGGCTCGACCGGACGGACCGCTCCGTCTTCTCTGGGTGATCGACTCGCTCGCCGCGGGGGGCGCCGAGGCGCTCACCGTGTCGTTCGCCCGGGCCGTCGACCCCGACGCCGTCGATCTCCGGGTCGTCTGCCTGAAGGAGATCGCCGGGAACCCTTTCGAGGAATCGCTGCGAGCGGAAGGCGTATCGGTCGAGAACCTCGGCTCCCGGAACCTCCGTGACGTCGAAGCGCTCCGACGACTGATCGGCCGGATCCGGGCGATCCGCCCCGACGTGGTACACGCCCACCTCACCTACGCCTCCATCTGGGCGCCGCTCGCCGCGCGGCTCGCGGGCCGTCCGGCGGTGGCGACGCTCCACCTTCCCCCCTCCACCGATCCGGCCTGGAGTCGGGCTGGCGCGCGCGAGCGACTCCGATCCAGGGTGGTGAGCCGGTGGTGCGAACGGGTGGTCGCGGTATCGCGCTTCGTCGCCGACGCCCACCGCGCGACCGGGCGGCTCTCCTCCGATCGGCTCGTGGTGGTTCACAACGGGATCGACACCTCCGCCTTCCGCCCGGCCGATCCCGGGGAGTCCCGGCGCGCCCGGGCGCGGACGGCCCTCGGCGTTCCGATGGACGTCCCGCTCGTGGCGGCGGTCTCCGTCCTCCGACCCGGCAAGGGGGTGGGGACGCTGCTGGAGACGGTGGCGGGGCTCCCGGACGTCCGGCTCGCGGTGGCGGGCGACGGGCCGCTCGCGGGGGAGATCGCCACACGCGCCCGTGCCCTCGGCGTCGCACCGCGGGTGGAGCTTCTCGGATTTCGCCGCGACGTGCCGGAGGTCCTCGCGGCGGCCGATCTCCTCGCCCTGCCCAGCGAGACCGACGACGCGCTGCCGACCGTGCTCATGGAGGCGGCCGCGGCGGGCCTCCCGGTCGTCGCGACGCGGGTCGGGGGGGTGCCGGAGATCGTCGTCCACGGGGAGACCGGTCTCCTCGTGAATCCCGGAAACGCCCGGGATCTGCGTGACGCGATCGCCACGCTCCTCGCGGACCCGTCACGCCGGAAGGCGATGGGCCGGAGGGCGCGGGAACGGGCGCAATGCCACTTCTCGCTCGACGCCTGGCGCGAGCGGCTCGGAGGGGTTTACGCCGTCGCCCTCGGGGGACAGGCTTGAAGGTGGCCGTCGTCGAACCGTGGGGACGCGGGGGGATGATCCACTACGCCTTCCAGCTCGCTCGGGGGCTGTCGTTCGCGGGCGCCGAGGTCTCCCTCGTGACCAGCCGCGGCTACGAGCTCGACGGGCTCGACCCACCCTTCGAGGTCGTCCGCCTGCTTCGGCTGTGGGATCCGAAGCCGTCCGGACGGGTCTCCACCACGACCGCGGCGAGGGCCTTCCGCAAGCTCCGCCGGGTGGCCCGTGCCGCCCGTTACCATCGGGAGTGGCTCCGGCTCGCCCGGTGGCTTGAGCGGGAGCAGCCGGACGTCGTCCAGCTGGGCGACCTTCGCTTCGCGGCCGATGCGCCGTGGATCGGTCGTCTCGCGCGGAAGGGCTTCCCCCTGTGCGACGTGTGCCACAACGTCCGCCCCTTCGCGCTCGGTGGCCCGAGCGCGGGAACGTTCCGCCGCTCGCGGATCGAGCACCTTCTTTACCGCCGGGCGTACCGACGGTTCGAGCGCGTATTCGTCCATTACGAAACGAATCGTCGGAGCTTCCTCCGGGCCTTCGACGTGGCCGACGAGCGGGTCGTCACGATTCCCCACGGCAACGAATCCCTCTTCGCGGAGCTGCGGGACCCCGGGTCCAGCCCGGATCGGATTCGGGACGATCTCGGCCTGGACCGGGGCGACCGGGTGGTTCTCCTCTTCGGGACCCTGTCCCCGTACAAGGGGGTGGACGTTCTCCTGCGGGCCTTCCCGGAGGTGAGCCGCGTGGAGCCGGACGCCGTGCTCGCGATCGCCGGCTACCCGCTGACCGGGTTCGATCTCGGCGCCGCCCGGCAGCTCGCCCGGAAGCACGGCGTCGCCGACCGGGTCGTCTTCGTCCCCCGCTACGTGGATTCGCGGGAGGTTGCCGCCTGGATGGAGCTCGCCGAAGTCGCCGTCTTTCCGTACCGCTCGGTGTGGCAAAGCGGAGCAGTCGCCGTCGCCCAGACCTTCGGGACGCCGATCGTCGCGTCCCGGGTGGGCGCCCTGGAGGAGGAGCTGGCCGGCGGCGAGGCGGGCCTGCTCGTCCCGCCCGGCGACCCCGACGCTCTCGCCGCGGCGATCGCGCGCGTCCTCGCCGACGACGATCTCGCCGACCGGCTCGGTGCGCGGGCGAGCGAGATCGCCGAGACGCGGCGCGACTGGAGCGAGATCGGGGCCCGCATGCTCCGGGAGTACCGGGAGGTCCTCCGATGAGATCGCTCCTGCTGGCCGGCTTCTGGATCTCCGCGGGAGCGCTGCTGTGGATCTACGCCGGCTATCCCCTCCTGCTCCTGATCCTCCGCCGGCTCCGCCCCGCGCCGATCCGACGGCGCGAGATCCGACCGGAGGTCACCGTCGTCGTCCCCGCCCACGACGAGGAGGAGGTGATCGGCCGGAAGATCGAGGACACGCTCGCGCTGGAGTGGCCCGCCGAACGCCTCGAGGTGCTCGTCGTCTCCGATGGCTCCACCGACGCGACCGGGGCGATCGCCGATTCCTGGCCCGACGAGCGGGTCCGGCTTCTCGCGCTGGAGCGGGTCGGTAAGGCGACGGCGATGAACGCCGGCGCGGCCGACGCGACCGGCGAGGTGCTCGTCTTCACCGACGCCAACACCAGGCTCTCACCCGACTCCCTCGTCCGCCTCGTCGAGTGTCTCGGCGATCCGGCCGTCGGGGCTGCGTGCGGTCGGAAGACGATCCGTCCGGGGGACGCGGACGGAGCCGGCGTCGGAGAGGGCCTCTACTGGCGGCTGGAGGACCGGCTCAAGCGCCTCGAGAGCGATACGGGAAGCGTCTTCGCCGCCGACGGAGGTCTCTACGCGATCCGGCGCGAGCTGTACGTCCCGATCGAGGATCCGGCGCAGGCCGACGACATCGCCGTCTCCGCGCGGGTGGTCCTGCAGGGACGCCGTCTCGTCTACGAGCCACGGGCGGTCGCCGTCGAGGACGCTCCGGCGGAGGGGGAAGCGGGGGAGCTCCGGCGGAGGATCCGGGTCACCAACCACAGCGTGCGCGCCCTCCTCGCGCTGGGGAGCGGCGTGTGGACGAGGGGGTTCTACCCGGTGAAGCTGATCTCGCACAAGCTTCTCCGTCACTTCACCCCGTTCTTCCTGGCTCTCCTGCTCGTCACGAGCCTCGCCCTCGCCCCGGGATCGGCGATCTACGCCGCAGCGACCGGGGCTCAGCTCGCCTTCTACGCGCTCGCCGCCCTCGGGTTCGCCTCGCGTCGCACCCGGGTCGGCCGGGCCGCCCCGCTCTCCGCGCCCTACTGGTTCTGTCTCGCCTCCGCCGCCGCCCTCGTCGGGATCCTCTCGGTTCTGGCGGGTCGCCGGATCCGCCTCTGGACCCCCCGGGGAGGAGCCGCCGCGGAGCCTTCCGATCCCGGACCCCAACACGGAGGCCGTCCATGATCCGCTCGCACGCCGTCGCGCTCCTTCTCCTCTGCCTTCTCGCCATCGCCCCCCCGGCGTCGGGCCAGCGCCCCGAGCTCGGAGCCGAGCTCGCGGTGTCGGGGCTCGTCTTCGACAACTTCTTCCAGGCGCCCGACCACCTCCCCAAGGAATCGATCACCGCCGGGGCCGTGGACGCGCGAGTCGGGCCCCGCCTCGGTAACGGATCCCTCTGGGTGTACGGCCGCGCCGGAGCGACCTCCTACGAGGGGCTGGACACGAGCGTCCTCGTCGGGGGAGGGGTGATGGTCGACGCCTCCCGCCACGCCCTCGATCTGCAGGTCACCCGCGAGACCGACCGGCCCACCCTGGACGTCGGCGACGAGGTGGAGCCGGCCGAGGTCGTCCGCGCCAACGGGGAGTACGGCTACCGCGTCACCGACGACTGGGAGTTGAAGGCCCTCGGAGAGTTCGAGAGCCACGACTTCGAGGTCTCCGACGGCCAGAGCGGAGACCTGGCGACGGCCGGGGGCGCGGTCCGGTTCCGGGGGTGGGGGTACGATTTCTCCCCCGAGGTGGGGGCGCGATGGGGCCGGAGGGACGCGAACGATCCCGGCGAGGATTACGACCAGAGCGCGGTCTACGTGCAGGTGCGGTCGGTCCCGGTCTCCCCCCTCTACCTCAGCTTCCGGTACCGCCATCGGACCCGCGACTACACCGTCGCCGATCCCCTGGCCGACAACGCTGGCCGCAGCGACGACCGCGACCAGCTCGTCGCGCTCGCCGACTACCGGATCGCGGGACCGGTATCGCTCTTCGGGTACTGGGCGTGGGAGACGGCGGATTCATCGAAGGAGACGCGCGTGTTCACCACCCAGTACCTGATCGTGGGCGTCCGGGCGCGCTGGTAGGGGGGACCTGACCGTTCAGGGTTCCCGCGCGTCCTCGAGCGCATCGAGGGCCTCGCGCCGGACCCGAGAGGCAGGATCCGTGGCCGCGGCTGCCTCAAGGGCGGCCAGCGCGCCGGGATCGCCCGTCTCGCCCAGCAACTCGGCCACGAGCGCTCGCGCCTCCGGATCGGGGTGCTCCGCCAGCAGGGCGAGAAGGGCGGCGATCGTCGATGCCTTCACACCACGCTCGAGATCGATGGATCCAATCGCTTCGTCCAGAACGCGATACGACGGCTTCTCTCTCAACACTTCGAGGAGCAGCTCCCTGGCCCTCGGATCGTCGCGCTGGTAGTCGATCCACGCCACCGCCTCGGCGCGGACGGCATCGGGCTCGTCCCCCGCCACCACCCGTCTCAGCGCGGGGATCGCCACGCCGGACTCCTCGTGGACCGCGATCATCGGGCCGAGCTCGGTCCTCACCTCCGGCGACCGGATCCGGGAGAAGATCGATTCCAGCAGCGCCACGCTCTCGGCATCGCCGGTCCGACCGAGCCACACCAGCGACGATCGGCTCACGTCCACGGGAGCGTACAGCGAGCGCAACCGGGTGGCGGCGATCGCCTCCTCCCCGTTCGCCCCGGGCGGGAAGGCGAAGAGGAACGCCACCCGTGTCCCCTCCGGCTTCTCCCCCAGCATCTCGGCCAGGCTCCGTCCCTCGGGTCCTTCCAGGAACGGGGGCCCGGTGTCGCTCATGACGAGGGCCTGCTTCGATCGATCGATCGACCAGCCGATCCACGTCGTTCCGCTTCCGGTCCGTTCCGCGAGAGCTTCGACGGCCCGAGCCCACCGCTCGGCGAGCGGAGTGTCGACCGGCGGGGCCGGCGCGGGATCGGCCTTCTCGGCCAAGGCGCAGGCCGCCGGCAGGAGCACGAGCGAGAGGGCGAGAGCGATGCGTGGCGGAGCGGCGGGTACGGGCTTCACGGGGTGGCTCCTCGGGCTGACGGTCGAATATGCTGGGATTCCAACATTATGGTGGAATCCTAGCACACCTTCGACCGGTCGTCCACCCCGGGATCACCGGCCGGTGGGCGGCTCCCACAGTTCGAAGCGATTCCCCTCCGGGTCCGACGCCCACCCGAAGCGGCCGTACTCGTACTCCTCGATCCTCTCGTCGACGTCGGCGCCGGCGTCGCGCAACCGCTCGAGCGCGGCGTCGAGGTCGTCGACGCGGTAGTTGACCATGGCCCGCTGATCCTCCGGGCCGAAGTAGTCGGTATCGGCCTCGAAGAGGGACCAGGTGGTCGACCCGACGCGCTCGGGATCCTTCGCGTCCCTCCACTCGAACGTGGTGTAGGACGTCTCGCCGGTCTCGATCCCGAGGGCCTTCCGGTACCACGCCAGGAGCGCGGGAGGATCCTCCGCCTTCAGGAACACACCGCCGATGCCGGTGACGCGACCACGCTCGGGTGCCATCCGGCTCTCAGACCCCCGCCACGGGCTCGCGCGGCGGCTCCTCTTCCTTGTAGAGCCAGGCCCCCGCCATCACCGCGACCGGCAGCTCGAAGAGGCCCCAGACGGTCATGATCAGCATGAGGTCCGACGGGAACAACCCCGTGAGGCTGTTCCAGAAGAAGGGCCACACGTACAACAGCAGCCAGCCGAAGAGGGCGGTGATCACCGCCGTCTTCGGGCCGGGGCCGAAGCGGGGGCGCATCGCCGCGTAGAACCACACGAGGACGACCCCCAACAGCAGCGTCATCACCACCATCACCATGATGTCGGCGCCGGCGTAGGGCTCCCTGCCGAGCGTCTCCATCGCAGCCTCCCACCGCTCCCGCAGCAGGACGCCGTTCAGCAGGTACTCGCCGACGTTGAGCACCACGCCCGCCACCAACCCGCCCACGATCACCCTCGTCGTGTCGATCCTGCCCATCGGAACCTCCTTGTGGAAGAAGCTTCGCCGATCCCTCCGGCGGTCACGAGTCTACATAGGCGGTCTCGATCGCGTCGAGCTGGGGGTAGTTGCGGTCGAGGTAGACGTTTCCGTCCTGGTGGATGCGGCGTTGATCGGGACCGCGGCCGCGCGGGGCCCCCTCGCCGTATCCGGAGAAGAGGGCCTCGAGCACCTCCATCCCCTCGACGACCTCGCCGATCGGGGCGAACCCCATCGTGTCGAGCTTGCGATTGTCGCCCAGGTTGACGAAGAGCTGGGTGGTGCGGGTGCCGGGCCCCGCCATGGCGAACGAGACGGTCCCCCGCTCGTTGCCCACCTGCACTTCGTCGTCGGGGATCCGCTCGCCCCTCCATCGGGCGTCCTCCTCGGGGTCTCCCGAGATGCCGAACTGGGCGACGAAACCGTCCAGGACGCGGAAGAAGCGCGTGTCGTCGAAAAAACCGCTCTCGACCAGCTCGTAGAAGCGGTCGACCCCGTGCGGGGCCCACTCCCGCCGCGCCTCGATCACGAACTCCCCCTGCGTCGTCTCGAAGCGGGCCCGGAACTCCCCGGGGGCGCGGGTGTCCGGGGGGGAGGTCTCGCCGATCGGATTCACCACCCCTCCGATCCCGGCCCGCCCTTGAACGGGCCGACCACCCGCGAGGTGATCCACCCCCCGTAGTAGTCGCCCTCCTGGGGCAGCACCGTCTCCGCGCCCACGCGGCAGATGTCCATCTTGCCCGCGTAGAAGGCGTAGTAGCCGGCGATCGCCTCGTAGCCGGGGTTCGGGTCGGGGTAGCTCCAGGCGGCCTCCTCGACGATGCGCTCCTTTATCCGGACGCTCCAGTAGCGGGCGACCCCCTTCCACTCGCAGATCGTCCGCACCGGGCTCGGCTCGAGCAGCTCGGTGCGGACGTCGTCGGGCGGGAAGTAGTACGTGGGAGGGCTCGCGGTCTCGATCACGCGCAACCCGTGGGCGGTCTCGGCGATCGCCTCCCCGCCGAGCTCCACCCGCAGCGCCCGGGTCACCCGCTCCACCTCCGGGGGGCGCGGATAGTCCCACACCGACTCCTGGCCCGGGAGGGGCTCGACCCGGGGTGGCTCGCCGCTCACGCGGTCGGCTCCACCGTGAGGGTCGCCCGGTAGGACCCGCGATCGGGGGGCGCCGCCGTGGCGTCCGGGTAGGGTTCGACCTCTCCGAGCCGGATCGTGTGGTCGAGCACGGTCACCTCCCGGGGCCGCCGGTGGGTGTTGAGGGTAATCGTCGCGGTGGCGCCGTCGGACGTTTCCACCCCGAAGCGGATCGCGGCGTTTCCCGCCGTCGGGCATTCGGCGCCTTCCGGACAGCGCGACTCCTCGGCCACCTCGCGAAAGACGATCTCGAGCCGAGCCGGGCCCACCACCGCCCGCTGGCCGTGGCCGAGCGCGAACGTCTCGCCCGCCTCGGCGCGAACGTCGGCGGGGGCCGTGTCCGCCTCCGGCTCCTCCGGGCCGGGCTCCGGCGACCCGCAGGCGAGAATCGCCGTGACCGCGAGGAGCAGCGCCAGCGGGCGGGGAAGCGTCGAGGTGGACATCGCCCCAATTTCGAGACCCGGCGGCGACGCCCGCAAGGGCGCCGCACCGGATCGGATGCTACGTTGCGCGAGGAGCGGGCGCTGGGAACGAGACGCGAGGAGGAAGCTTTCATGGGCGAGGGAAACGAAAGACGGGTCGCGGTGGTGGCCGGATCGAGAACGCCGTTCGTGAAGGCCGGCACCGCATTCAAGGACCGATCGCCGCTGGAGCTCGCGCTCCATTCAGTCGAGGGCCTGGCCGAGATGCACGGCCTCGACCCCGGCATCGTCGACACGCTGATCTACGGAATCGTGATCGTGGATCCCCGCATCCCCCACATGGCCCGGGACGTCGCGCTTCGGGGGGTGCTGCCCGACACGGTTCGCGCCCTCACGATCACCGACAACTGCATCACCGGTGCCTCGGCGGTCGCCATCGTCCACGACGCCATCGTCCGGGGCCGCGCGGATGTGGGGATCGCCGGCGGGGTCGAATCGATGTCGAACCCCCCTGTGCTGTTCAACGAGCGTGCCAGCCGAACGTTCTTGGACGCGGCCCGCGCGAAATCCCTCGGCCCGAAGATCAAGGCCCTCTCCCGGCTGCGACCCACCGATCTCGCCCCCGATCCGGCCGACTTCGCCGAGCCCTCCACCGGGCTCACCATGGGCGAGCACTGCGAGTTGATGGTGAAGGAGTGGGGGATCCCGCGGCGGGAGCAGGACGAGATCGCCTTCCGGAGCCACATGCGGGCCCACGAGGCGACCGAGGAGGGCCGCTTCGAGGAGCAGATCCACCCGCTCGGAGGAGTCGAGGAGGACGGGCTGATCCGCGCCGACACGTCGATGGAAACGCTGGCGGGACTGCCCCCCGTCTTCGACCGCTCGGCTTCGGGCACCCTGACGGCGGGCAACTCCTCCCCGCTCACCGACGGCGCCTCGGCGGTCCTCATGATGTCGGAGGAGACAGCCGAGGCCGAGGGATTCGAGCCCCTCGCCTTCGTGCGGGACTTCGAGTTCGTCGGGATCGATCCGGGGGAGGGTCTCCTGATGGGCCCCGGCGTGGCGGTGCCCCGGCTGCTGGAGCGGACCGGGCTCGGGCTGGACGACATGGACGTCGTGGAGATCCACGAAGCGTTCGGCGGCCAGGTCGCCTGCAACCTGCGCGCGTGGGAGCAGGGGTGGAAGGAGGAGGCGATCGGCTCCGTGCCCGAGGAGAAGCTCAACCCGAACGGCGGATCGATCGCGCTCGGCCACCCCTTCGCCGCCACCGGCGGCCGGATCGTCGCCCAGCTCGCCCACGAGCTCGAGCGGCGCGACGCCCGCTACGGGCTGATCTCGATCTGCGGCGCCGGCGCGACCGCGGCGGCGATGATCCTCGAGAGGAGCTAGGAGCCGCCCCTCCCCTCGCGGCGACGCCCCAGAAACCGCGGCGTGCGCCTGCGGTACTCCCGGTACGCTTCCCCGTAGGTCTCCTCGAGCCACTTCTCCTCGGCGAACGGGGCGAGCAGAAGGGCGGCGATCCCCACTCCCCCCGCGATCGCGGTGAGCGCGCTGTTCGACACCAGCACCACCGCCACCACCATCGCGCTCTGGAGCAGGTATTGCGGATTGCGGGTCCACCGGTAGGGTCCCGCGGTGGAGAGCTCCGCCTCCAGCCCCCAGGAGGCGGGACGGCGCACCGAGCGGACGGCCCACTCGTTCAGCCCCTCGGCCACCACGAAGAGCGCCACCCCGGCCACCTTCCACCCCCAGTGGTCGAAGACGAAGGTGCCGCGGTCGAGCCACGCCAGGACGATCGCTCCCACCAGCGCCGCCTTCAGCAGCCCCCACGACCACCAGAAGCGCCAGTCGCGCGCACCCGGCGGCCAGATCCGCCACGCGGGCCGCACGATCGAGGCGACGATGGAGGCGATCAGGAGCAGCTCGGCCGCGATCACGGCCGCGAAGACGACACTGGACGCGCTCATCGACCGAACGGTATGCTGGAGCGAGCATTTCCCTCAAGGCCGAGGGGATCGCCCTGAATCGCCGGCTCACAGGGGTGGGCGCCGCGCTCCTCGGAATCGAGGGATGCCTGTGGGGCCTCGGAAAGCGGCTCGGCGAGCCCGACCCGCCGATCGAACGCGCTCGCTGAGCCGTGGCGATCAGGGATCGGTTCCGGGTCCGGCGCCCGGTTGCGACCAGTCGACGGGTCCGTCGGCGAATCGACGGTGTAGCTGCTTCAGGATCCAAGCGTTTCCTTTCTCGAAAAGTGCGTACACCGCGTCGTGGGTGGGGCCCTCGCGGTATCCCACGCCCGACTCGGTCACGCGGACGCGACCGTGGCCGAGGTTCTCCAGCTCGATCACGTGGACGATCTCGGAGAGGACTTCCGGATGCGGGAACCCCGGCGGAGCCTCCACCGCCTGGATCGCGATCATTCGCTCCGGCACGTAGGCCAGGTAACGATTCACGATGTTGTGTGCATTTCCGATCCTCGCCTCCGGGTCGTAACTCGACTCCCACGTGCCTCCGATCCGGAAGTCGACCTCAGCGACGGGCACTGCCCAGCTGCGGATGCCTTCGGTCGTGGTCAGTGCGCTCCACACCGAGTCGATCGGGGCCGATACGACGATCTGCAGCTGCTGCACCCGACCGTCGTCGGTCACGTAGGAGGTGTCCACCACGTTCTGCGAGCGGGCCGATCCGGCGGAGCTCAGCAGCACGCTCGTCGCGGCGGTCATCAACAGTACAGATCTCATCGGTCCTCCTTCCTTCGGGTCGTCGTCATTCGGTCGAACCAACGACGCAGTTGTTCGACCGAGGCGTCGAACGGTTCGATACCCCGGCGCGTGCGGGCCTGCATCACGCCCCCCTCCATCACCGTGAGGACGAACTCGGCCACCTCGTCCAAATCGGTGCCGGACGGGAAGCGGTCGAGGGCCGGCTCCAGGAAGTCCCGTATCGCGGACCGCCAGGCGGCGAAGTTCGCCTCGATGCCTGCCCGCACGGTCGGACTCCCCGTCTCGGAAGTCTCCAGCGCGAGATTGCCGATCGGGCAGCCGAGCTCGAAGTCGGATTCCAGCAGCAGCCGGCGATAGCCGCCCAGCACCGTGAAGACCCTTTCGACTGGGTCGTCCGTGGCTCGCGCCGCGGGGGACATCACCGCCGGGCCGAGCAGCGACTCGTACCGCGCGAGAACCGCGACGAGGAGGTCCTCCTTGGAGTCGAAGTGGTGATAGAGGCTGCCGCTGTTCACGCCCGCCTCGCGCAAGATCTCGGCCACGCCGGTGGCGTGATATCCCTGTTTCCAGAAGAGCTCGCGAGCGGTCTCGATCAGTCGGTCACGGGTGTCGTTCCGGGGGATCGGGCTCTCCCTTCTAGGGTTAGTTGATCGATCAAGTAAATCAAAGAATTCTTCTCGCCGTTGTCGAGGTCTTCGCTTCGACTGACGTCATCCGTAGTGAAGCGCCTCCCCGTAGACGGCGTGGGCGGCCTCGTGGACCGACTCCGCCAGCGTGGGGTGGGCGTGGATCGTGTGGATCAGCTCCTCCACGGTCCCCCCGAGCCGGAGCACCGCCCCCGCCTCGGCGATCAGCTCGGTCGCCTTGTAGCCGACGATGTGGACGCCGAGAACCTCGTCGTAGGTGTCCTCGGCCACGATCTTGACGAAACCGTCGGTGTGCCCGCCGATCTTGGCGCGGCCGCTGGCGAGGAACGGAAACGTGCCGGTCCGCACCTGGTACCCTCGCTCGCGGGCGCGGCGCTCGGTGAGACCGACGCTCGCCACCTCGGGGTCGCAGTAGGTGCAGTTCGGGGTCTCGTCGTAGGGCACCGGGTGAACCTCCTCGCCCGCGATCCGCTCCACCACCATCACCCCCTCCATGGAGGCGACGTGGGCCAGCCACGGGGTGGGGTTGACGTCGCCGATCGCGTAGACGCCCGGCTCGCCGGTCTCGCACCACTCGTCCACCTGGACGTAGCCGTCCTCGATCTCGACCCGCACGCTCTCGAGTCCGATCCCCTCGCTGACGGGCTCGCGGCCGATCGCCACCAGGACGACCTCGGCCTCGATCTCGCCGGCGCCCTCCCCCGAGAGGGTGATCGCCACCCCCTCGCCGGTCGGCTCGGCGGACTCGAGCCTCGTGTCGGTCCGGACGTCGATCCCCTTCTTGCCGAACGCCTTCGCGAGCTCCTCGGCGACCTCCCCGTCCTCGACCGGCAGCAGCCGGGGGAGCGCCTCGACGATCGTCACCGCGGAGCCGAAGTCGCGGTAGATCGAGGCGAACTCGACGCCGACGGCGCCGGCGCCGATCACCACGAGTGATTCGGGGATCCGGTCGAGCTCGAGCACGTGGTCGCTCGAGAGGATCCGCTCGCCGTCGAAGGGGGCCGAGCCGATCTCGCGGGGCACCGAGCCGGTGGCGATCACGACGGTCTCGGCGGAGAGCTCGCGCTCCTTCTCCCCGTGGCGGCCGTCGTACACGCCGACCGCGCGCGGGCCCTCGATCCTCCCCCACCCCTCGATCACCTCGACCCCGTGCTTTCTCAGCAGGCCGGAGACGCCGCGCGAGAGCTCGTCCACCACCCCCTGCTTGCGCCGCTGGATCCGTTCCCAGTCGACCTCCACCTCCCCCACCTCGAGCCCGAACTCGTCGGCGCGGAGCAGGTCCCGGTAGCGGGTCGCGTTCTCGAGCAGCGCCTTGGTGGGGATGCAGCCGCGGTGGAGGCAGGTGCCGCCCTGGTAGGGGTCCTTCTCGATCAGCGCCGTCGCGAGCCCGAGCTGGCCGGCGCGGATCGCCCCCACGTAGCCGCCGGGGCCGCTTCCGATGATGACGACGTCGAAGCTCTCCTCCGCCACGCGGCTACTCCCTCCCCTCGGGTCCAGATTCCTCTCCGGAGGGCTCGAAGTCGAGCGCCGCCGAGTTGATGCACCACCGTTGACCGGTCGGCTCGGGCCCGTCCGGAAAGACGTGGCCGAGGTGCGCGCCGCACCGGGCGCACAGGGCCTCGGTGCGCCGCATCCCGTGACTCGTGTCGGTCTCCGTCTCCACGCTCTCCTCCCGCTTCGGGCGGGTGAAGCTCGGCCATCCCGAGCCCGACTCGAACTTGCTGGTGGAGTCGAACAGGGGCTCGCCGCACGCCACGCACCGATAGGTCCCCTTCTCGTGATGGTTCCAGTACTCGCCGGTGAAGGGGGCCTCGGTCCCGCCCCGCCGGGTGACGCGGAACTGCTCGTCGGTGAGCTCGCGACGCCACTCCTCGTCGCTCTTCTCGATCCTCTCCGTCATCGCGTGCCCTCCTCTCCGGCGAGCCGCTTCCACAGGTAGGCGTACTCCAGCGCGTACATCCGCGCCCGCTGCTCGGCGGTGACCGCCCGCCCGTGGCCCCCCTCGGTGTTCTCGAAGAAGTAGACCGGATGGCCCAGCTCCTCCAGCCGGGCCGCCATCTTCCGCGCGTGGCCGGGGTGGACCCGGTCGTCCCGGGTGGTGGTGTACAGGAACGCCTTCGGGTAGTCGGCGTCCTCCTCCACGTTGTGGTACGGCGAGTACTCGCGGATGTAGGCCCATTGCTCGGGGTCGCCGGGGTCGCCGTACTCGGCCATCCAGCTCGCCCCGGCGAGCAGCTCGTGATAGCGGCGCATGTCCATGAGCGGCACCTCGGCCACCACCGCGTCGAAGAGGTCGGGGCGCTGGGTCATCGCCACCCCGACCAGGAGCCCGCCGTTGGAGCCGCCGCGGATCCCCAGGTGGTCGGGGGAGGTGATCCCGCGATCGACCAGGTCCTCTGCCACGGCGAGAAAGTCGTCGTAGGCCCGCTGGCGATGCTCCTTCTGGGCGGTGCGATGCCAGCTCGGCCCGAACTCGCCGCCGCCCCGGATGTTCGCCACCACGAACACGCCGCCCCGCTCGAGCCACGAGGCGCCGACCACGCCGCTGTAGCTCGGTGTGAGCGAGATCTCGAAGCCGCCATAGCCGTACAGAAGGGTGGGGTCGGTTCCGTCGAGCTCGACGTCCTCGCCCCGCACCACGAAGTAGGGGACCCGGGTGCCGTCCCTCGAGGTGGCGTGGTGCTGCTCCACGACCAGCCCCTCGGCGTCGAACATCTCCGGAAGCCGGCGCACCTCGCGGATCTCCCCGTCCGCCTCGGCCAGGTAGAGGGTGGTGGGGCGCGTGTAGCCGCTGGAGGTGAAGAACCACCGCTCCTCCATCTGGGAGGTGGCGCGGATGTCCACGCTGCCGAGCTCGGGCGCCGGGATGGTGTCGGCCATCCACTCCCCTCCTTCGCGCCGGAACGAGAGGAGCCGGGTCCGGACCTCGTCGAGCAGGCTCACGAGAAGGCGATTCCGGGTGGCGGACCACCCCTCGATCGTCTGCCGCTCACCGGGTTCGACCACGACCTCGAAGTCCCGCGCTCCGTCACGGAAGGCCTCGAAATCGATCGCCACCAGCGAGCCGGCGGGGTAGGTGGCGCCGCCGACCTCCCAGGGAGAGCGAAGGTAGACGACCAGATGCTCGCCCAAGATCCGGGGGCTGGAGTCGAGCGGGACGTCGATCTTCGTCAGCCCGTCCCCCTCGAGGACGAACAGCTCCCGCTCGAAGAATCGCGGGCTGTGGTAGACGATGTGCCAGATCCGCTCGGGCGTCTCGAGCGACCAGGCCCCCACCGAGACGTCCGTCCTCTCCCCCTCGAATACGGTCCCGGCCGCCGAGAGCGGGGTCCCGCGACGCCACCGCTTGACGATCCGCGGATAGCCCGACGTCGTGAGGCTCCCCTCCCCGAAGTCGGTGGCGACCAGGAGCGTGTTCTCGTCCTCCCACGCCACGCCCTGCTTCGCCTCCGGCAGGAAGAAGCCGTCCTCCACGAACCGCTTCGCGGCGGCGTCGAACTCCCGGACCTCCGTCGCGTCGGAGCCCCCGCGGGAGAGGCGCACCATGCAGAGGGTGTCCTCGGGCGGGAGGCAGGTGGCTCCGCCGAAGGCCCAGTTCACCTCTTCGACCTCCGAGAGGGCGTCGATGTCGAGGACCACCTCCCAGTCGGTCTCGTCCGACAGGAAGGAGTCCCAGCTGGTCCGGCGCCACACCCCGCGCGGGTTCTCCTCGTCCTTCCAGAAGTTGTACAGCATCCCGCCCCTCATCCTCGGGTAGGCGATCCGCTCGTCGGACTCGAGGATCTCGAGCGCGCGCTCGCGGATCTCCTCGTAGGCGGGGTGGGCGGAGAGCTCCTCGAAGGTGGCCTCGCTCCGCTCTCTCACCCACTCGAGCGCCCGCTCGCCCTCCACGTCCTCGAGCCAGCGGTACGGGTCGTCGGGCTCCTGGGCGGAGGAGGGCGCGGCGAGGGCCGCCATCGCGGCGAGGGTGGCGATCAGCGTGCGGACGGGCTTCATCGGATCGGTAGAGTTCAACGTATGCATGGGGCCCTCCCGGGCTCTAGGTTTGCCGGAGATACGAGAAGTTATCATCCGCGGGGGGAGTGCGCCGGGCACCCGGGGGCGCTCCGTCCGCACGCCGATCGACGCCGAATCGAAAGGAGCACCGATGCGCGTGTTCGTCACCGGAGCGGCGGGATATCTGGGCTCCGCGATCACCAAAGCGTTCGTCGAGGCGGGCCACCAGGTGACCGGCCTCCACCATTCCGAGGAGAGCGAGGCGCGGGTCCGGAAGCTCGGCGCGACCCCGGTCCTGGGCGAGATGCTCGAGCCCTCCACCTACGAGAGCGAGGCCGCCGGCCACGATGCCTACGTCCACGTCGCCTTCGACTACGAGAACCCGGTCGCGGCCGACCGGGAGACGATCGAGCAGATGCTGCGGCTCACCGGAGGGGCAGGCGCCCGCCCCCCCCAGATCTTCCTCTACACGTCGGGCTGCTGGGTGCTCGGGAACACCGGCGAGGCGCCGGTGGACGAGGAGTCGGGAACGACCGACGAGCCCGCCGACGCGGTGGCGTGGCGGCCGGAGCACGAGGAGCTGGTGCTCTCCGCCGGGACCGACCGGGTCCCCACGGTCGTGATCCGTCCGGGCATGGTGTACGGCGGATCGGGCGGGCTCGTGGTCCGCTTCTTCGAGAGCGCCGAGGCGACCGGCGCCGCCGAATACGTGGGAGACGGCGAGAATCGGTGGTCGCTGGTCCACCGCGAGGACCTCGGCCGCCTCTACGTGACGATCGCCGAGGAGCGCGCGGAGGGCCTCTTCCACGGGGTGGCCGGGGTCCCGGTCGCGGTATCCGAGGCCGCGCGGCTCGCGAGCGAGGCGGCCGGGGCGGGCGGGGAGACCCGCCCGGTCCCGCTCGAGGAGGCGCGCGAGGAGCTGGGGCCGGTGGCCGACGCGATGACCCTCGACCAGGCGCTCGAGACGAGCCGCGCGGGGGAGGTCGGCTGGGAGGTCGAGCACTCCTCGTTCCCCGAGTCGGTGGACCGGGCGTACGCCGAGTGGAAGGCGGCCGGCGCCTGATCGTTCCGAACGGAAGAAGGGGACCGCGATGACCGATCCGCTGCTGATCCTCGCCGGGACCGTCCTCCTCTACTTCGGCGGCGATCGTCTGATCCACCACGCCTGGCACGTGGCCCGGGGGCTCGGGATGTCGCCGCTCGTGGTGGGGCTCACCGTGGTGGCCTTCGCGACTTCGTCGCCGGAGCTTGCGGCCTCGCTGGCGGCGGCCCTCACCGGAACCCCCGAGGTCGCCTTCGGCAACGTCGTGGGGTCGAACATCGCCAACCTCGGGCTGATCCTCGGGATCACGGCCATCGTCCGTCCGCTGGTCGGCAGCGCGCGGTTCCTGCGCCGCGAGCTTCCGTTCCTGCTGGCCGCGAGCGTCGGGGCCGTGGCGATCGTCCTGGACGGCCGGATCGGGAGGATCGAGGCGACGATCCTGCTGGTGGCGATCGGCCTCTACGTCTGGTGGCTCCTCCGCGAGCCCCCCACCGAGGCGAAGCGGGTCGAGAAGGAGTTCTCCGACGAGTACGGCGAGGCGCCGAAGCGGCTCTGGGTCGACGTGGTCGGGATCGTGATCGCCGTCGGGCTGCTCGTGGTCGGCGCCCGGATGCTGGTCCACGGAGCGGTGGAGCTCGCCCGCGACGCGGGGATCTCCGAGCGGGTGATCGGCCTGACCGGGGTCGCTCTGGGCACCAGCCTGCCCGAGCTGGCCGGCTCGGTCGCGGCGGTCCTCAAGCGCGAGGCCGACATCGCCCTCGGCAACCTGGTGGGCTCGAACGTCTTCAACCTCCTCCTGATCCTCGGGACCACCGCCCTGGTGCGTCCGCTGGCCGTGGAGCGGGCGGGCGCGCTGGTCGACCTGGCGGTGATGCTCGGCTTCACGGTCGTGATATGGCCGTTCCTGTGGTCCCGCCTCAGGATCGGCCGGATCGAGGGGAGCGTGCTTCTGCTCGGCTACGCGGTGTACCTGGCCGCGCTGTTCGCGTAGCCGGCTACCCCTCGCCTGCGGGAAGGCGCGTCTCGTGGAGGTGGATCCAGGCCACGCCCCGGGGGGCGTCGGGCTCGCGGCGAAAGAGCGCCGAGCTCACGCGACCGTTCTCCTCCCCGTCGATCGTCTGCCACTCCTCGTAGGTGGCGAGGACGAGCCCGCCGCCCAGACGGCGGGGCTCCACGCGCTCGATCCGGATCGCGAAGGAGCGGTCGGCGACGGCGTGGGAGGCGTGGTTCGAGCGGATCGAGGCGAGGATCTCCTCGCGCCCCCGCCGGGATCCGTCGGGGCCGATCAGCTCGAAGCCCTCGGCGAGCGCGTCGGCGACCCGTGCGAAGGCGTCCTCCTCGTCGGGGAGCCGCCCTTCGAACCACGCGGCGAAGAAATCGTGGAGGTCGACGACTTCGGCCCGGCAGGCGGTATCGAGGTCGATCATCCGCCGTCGTCCATCTCGTCGAACAGGCTCGGCGAGCCGCCGTCGGCCTCCCGCTCGCCGGCGTCCGGCCCGCCGCCCGTGGCGGCGGGAGGTTCGGAGGGGGCCTCGTTCTCCTCGATGGTCTCCGCCCGGCGGACCAGGGCCCGGCCGAGCGAACGGACGTAGGCGGTGCGGCCGCTCTCGACGTCGGCGAGATGGGTGCGGGCGGTGGCCACCTTGGAGTCGAGGTTGTCGAGGAAGTGGAGCACCAGCGCCTCGAGCGTGCGGGGCTGCACCGGGCTCCCCCACTCGAGCTCGCCCTGGTGGCTCAGGATCAGGTGGCCGAGATCCGTGGCCCGCTCCCCCGGGAAGCCCTCGATCCGGCCGATCCTCTCGCGCACCGCCGCGTAGCCGAGCGGGATGTGGCCCAGCAGGGAGCCGCGCTCGGTGTACCCGAAGCCCGGCTCCACCGCCAGCTCCTCGATCTTCCCCACGTCGTGGAAGAAGGCGCCGACGAGCAGCAGGTCCCGGTCGAGCTCCCCGTAGTGCTCGGCGGCGGAGGCGCACAGCTCCATGACGCTGAGGGTGTGCTCGGCGAGCCCGCCCACGTAGGCGTGGTGGTTCGCCTTGGCGGCCGGGGCCGATGCGAATGCGTCGACGAAGCCGGGATCGTCGAGGAACTCCCCCAGCAGCCGCTCCAGCCACGGATCCTCCACGGTCTCGAGGAGCGCCTCGATCCGCTCCATCGACTCCTCGCCCGGCACCGGGCCCCGCGGCAGGAAGTCGGCCGGGTGGACGCGAGCCCCCACCTCCTCGGCGGCGGTCACGTTCAGCTGGCGCTCGCCCCGGTACTCCCGGATCTCGCCCTCGATCCGGGCGTAGGCTCCCTCGGACAGGACCTCGAGGAGGTCGTCGACGTCCTCCCACGCCACGCCGCCGATCTCGCCGGTGCGATCGGCGAAGGCGAGCTTCAGAAAGGGGCCGTTGCGGCCCCGGCGGCGCTCGACCCGGGAGAGGCAGAACACCTCGCGGACCCGATCCCCCACCTCGAGATCCGCGCAGAAGGTCTCCTTCCGGTACACCTCGGCCGGGCTCACTGCGGACCCGTCCCGCGCCGGGCGTCGTGGACGATCCGTCCGCCCACGACCGTCACCACGGGCCGACCGACGAGGGGCCAGCCGGCGAAGGGGGTGTTGCGGGATCGCGAGAGGAAGCGGGTGGGATCCACCGTCCACTCCTCCTCGAGCGCGAACACGGCGACGTCGGCCGGGGCGCCCGGCTCGAGGCGTCCCGCCTCCAGGCCGAAGGCGCGGGCGGGCCCCACCGTCATCCGCTCGATCAGCACCTCCAGCGAGAGCTCCCCGGGCAGCACGAGCTCGGTGTGGAGCAAGCCGAAGGCGGTCTCCAGTCCGACGATGCCGAAGGGTGCCGCCTCCAGCCCCCCGTCCTTCTCGGAAGCGGCGTGGGGGGCGTGGTCGGTGGCCACGCAGTCGGCGGTGCCGTCGCCGAGCGCGGAGCGGACCGCCTCCCGATCCTCGTCGGTCGCAAGCGGCGGGTTCATCTTGGCGTCGGCGCCGGCCAGCTCCACCGCCCGGGCGGTGAGCACCAGGTGGTGGGGGGTCACCTCGGCGGTGACGGGGAGCCCGTCCGCCTTCGCGCGTCGGACGAGCTCGATCGAGCGGGCGGTCGAGAGGTGGCACAGGTGGAGCCTCCCGCCGATCCGCTCGAGCACCTCCAGGTCGCGCTCCACCGCCACGCTCTCGGCGTCGGCCGGGATCCCCCCCACCCCGAGCCGCTCCGCCAGGGTCTCGAAGACGGCGCCGCCCTCCGACAGGGAGCGATCCTCGCAATGGTCGGCCACGACGAGGCCGGATTCCTCCGCCCGCTCCAGCACCTCCGCCAGGAGCTCCGCGGTGGCGATCGGAAGCCCGTCGTCGGAGAGCGCGACCGCTCCTGCGTCCGCCAGGGCGGCCGCGTCGGTCGCCCGCTCGCCGGCGGAGCCCTCCGTGGCAGCGGCGATCGGGCGGACCCGGGCGGCGCCCGCGGCGCCGCTCCGGTCGAGCACGCTCCGGACCGCCGCGGGAGAATCGATCACCGGGTCGGTGTTCGGCATCGCGCAGACGGTGGTGTAGCCGCCGGCGGCGGCCGCGGCGGCGCCGGTGGCGATCGTCTCCTTGTGCTCCTGGCCCGGCTCGCGAAAGTGGACGTGGGGATCGACCAGGCCCGGGGTGACGAGCCACCCTCCGACGTCCAGCACCTCCCCCTCGTCTCTGGCCGCCAGGCCGGGGGCCACCGCCTCCACCCGCGAGCCCGAGACCAGAACGTCGGTGCGCTCGTCGCGGCCCGAGGCGGGATCGATCACCCGCCCGCCGCGCAACAGCAGGCTGCGTCCGGGAGGGCTCACGTTTCCGTCGCCATCTCCCGGCGCGCCTCGGCCAGCGCGCTCAGGACCGCCATCCGCACCGCCACGCCCGCGGTCACCTGGCGCAGCACCACGGCGTGGAGACCGTCGGCCACCTCCCCGTCGATCTCCACCCCGCGGTTCATCGGCCCTGGATGGAGGATCGGTACCTCCTCCCGGAGCCGCCCGGCCCTCTCGATCGTGAGACCGTACGCGCGGTGGTAGGCGGCGGGGTCGGGCAGATCCTCCCCCACGCCGAATCGCTCCCGCTGGATCCGGAGCGCCATCACCGCGTCCGCTCCCTCGAGGGCGCCGTCCAGGTCGTCGGTGAGCTCGGCCTCGGGATACGTCTCCGCCTCCGGCAGGAGCCGCGGCGGGCCGCACAGGGTGACCCGCGCTCCCAGGGTGACGAGGCCGTGGTAGTTGGAGCGAACCACCCTCGAGTGGCGGACGTCCCCCACCATCAGGACGTGACGGCCGTCGACCCCGCCCCAGAAGCGCCGCAGCGTGAGGAGGTCGAGCAGGCCCTGCGTGGGATGCTCGTTCTGGCCGTCTCCCGCGTTGACGACGTGGACGTCGTCGAGCTCCTCGGCCACCACGCCGGGAGCGCCGCTCTCGGGGTGGCGGAGCACGAGCACGTTGACGCCCATCGCGTTCAGCACGCGGCCGGTGTCGGCGATCGTCTCCCCCTTCTCGAGCGAGGACTTGCCCGGCTCCACCGAGATGTGCTCGACCCCGAGCCGGGCCTCGGCGAGCTCGAAGGAGCAGCGGGTCCGGGTGGAGGGCTCCAGAAACAGGTTGGCCACGCTTAGCGTGTCGATCGCGGCGTCGGCCCGGCCGCCGGGGTTGGAGGCGGCCGGGAAGAACCCCTCGGCCCGGTCCAGCAGGTCGGCCAGCTCCCCGGCGTCGAGCCCCGCCAGGCCGAGGAGGTCCTTTCGCCGGAAGGTCATCCCTCGTCGGCTTCCCCGCGTTCGAGAAGCTCCACCTGCCGCACGCCGTCCAGCTCCTCCACCTTCACCTTGATCTGCTGCTCCCTCGAAGTGGGCACGTTCTTCCCCACGAAGTCCGCGCGGATCGGGATCTCTCGGTGGCCGCGGTCGACGAGCTCGGCCAGCAGGACCCGCTCGGGGCGACCGAAGTCCACGATCTCGTTGAGCGCCGCCCGGATCGTGCGCCCGGTGTAGAGGACGTCGTCCACCAGGACGATCACCCTCCCCTCCACCTTGAACGGGATCTCCGTCTTCTGGACCACCGCCTGGTCGCCGACCTGCTTCAGGTCGTCCCGATACAGGGTGATGTCCATCACGCCCATGTCCGGCCGGATCCCCTCGATCTCCTCGATCTCCTCGACGATCCTCTCTGCAAGCTGCACACCGCGACGCTGGATGCCGACGACGGCCAGGTTGGAAAGATCCTCGACGGCCTCGACGATCTCGCGGGCCATGCGTTCCAGCGCCCGATCGATCGCCCTCGCGTCCATGATGACGGTGCCCACGGTACCTCCTCAGGCGGGGGACGGGAAAACGCCCCTCCGGCGGGCGCCGGCCGGGGCGGGTCGGAAACGTCTCGGTGAGGTCACGTTCGCTTCTTTTCGCGGGACGGGGAACGGACGCGGCGAACCTACGGCGGGCCCCGGGGGGCGTCAAGAAACCGACATCGGCGGCTTTTCGACGGCCTCTCGATGGTTAGTTTACGCCCGTTCGCACGCCGATCCCGAAGCCGGAGAGACTCGTTGCGCCGAACCCCTCTCGTGCCGCTCCTCGCCCTCGCGTGTCTTCTCGCCGTCGCCGGTCCGGCACGCGCCACGCTCTTTCAGATCGGCGACACCACGCGGGGACATGCCGAGCTGCGGCTTCCCCGCCTCGCGATGGCCGGCGTCCCGTTCGACGCGTGGGTGGTGGCCGTGGACGTGCCTCCCGGGGACAGTGTCCGCTACCGCGTGGCCACGCCGGAGCCGATGGCCGCCGAGGCGGGCGAGAGCCTCACGGGCTGGGTGGCCGGCGGGGATTCCGTCCTGGTGGAGGGCCTCCGCCTCGCCGAGACCGGCGAGAACCGGATCGCGGTCGAGACCGGCGCCCGGACCGAGACCGCCTCGACCCGGGTCCTGCCGGGGTGGATGTCCCTCCTCCCGCCGCTGCTGGCGATCCTGTTCGCGCTCGTGTTCCGCGAGGTCGTGATCTCGCTTCTGGCCGGGGTGTGGCTGGGCGCGCTGTTCCTGTACGACTGGAACCCCCTCACCGCGCTCCTGCGCACCGCGGACCACTACATCGTCGAGGCGGTGATCGACCCCGGGCACGCCATGATCATCCTCTTCACCCTGCTCCTGGGCGGGATGGTGGGGCTGATCAGCCGGAACGGGGGGACCTACGGGGTGGTCGACGCGATCACCCGGCGGGCGACGGGGCCGATCAGCGGCCAGCTCGCGACGTACGTCATGGGGCTCCTCATCTTCTTCGACGACTACTCGAACACCCTGATCGTCGGCACTACCATGCGGCCGGTGACCGACCGGCTGCGGATCAGCCGCGAGAAGCTCGCCTACATCGTCGACTCCACCGCCGCGCCGGTCGCCTCGATCGCGCTGATCAGCGGGTGGATCGGCTTCGAGGTCGGCCTGATCGGCGACGCGGTGGCCACGCTCGGCCTGGAGGCGGAGCCGTACGTCCTGTTCGTCGAGTCGATTCCCTACCGCTTCTATCCGATCCTGGCGCTCTTCTTCGTCCTGATCGTGATCCTGACCGACCGCGACTACGGCCCGATGCTGAAGGCCGAGCTTCGCGCGCGCAGGGAGGGCAAGCTCCTGCGCGACGACGCCAAGCCGGCGAGCGACTTCGACGCCGAGGTCCTGACGCCCCCCGAGGAGGAGCCGAACCGGTGGATCAACGCGGCCGTGCCGATCCTGGTCGTCACCGTCGTGACCGTGGTCGGGATGTGGTGGACCGGCTGGCAGTCGCTGATCGCCGAGGGCGCCGCCGAGCGGTCGATCCAGGACGTCTTCGCCGCCGGCGACTCCTACGTCTCGCTCGTGTGGGGCTCGTTCCTCGCGTGCGTCGTGGCGTTCGCGATGTCGGTGGGCCAGCGGATCCTCTCGCTCGACGAGGCGATGGGGGCGTGGGTGGCGGGCATGAAGGCGATGTTCTTCGCCATCGTCATCCTCACCCTGGCTTGGGCGCTCGGCGACGTCGCCGGCGACATCCACACCGCCGACTACGTGGTCGAGCTCCTCACCGGCCAGCTCGACCCCCGGTTGCTCCCGGTCCTCATCTTCCTCGCCAGCGCGTTCGTCTCCTTCGCCACCGGCACCTCGTGGGGCACGATGGCGATCATGATGCCGGTCGTGATCCCGCTGGCGGTAGCGCTGGCCGGCGAGGCGGACCTCGCCGCGGACGCCGCCCACACGGTGCTGGTCGGCACCATCAGCGGGGTTCTCGCGGGCTCGGTGTGGGGCGACCACTGCTCGCCGATCAGCGACACGACGATCCTCTCCTCGATGGCCACCTCCTGCGACCACATCGACCACGTCAACACCCAGATCCCCTACGCGGTCGTCGTGGGCGTGGTGGCGATGCTGCTCGGCGACATCCCGAGCGCGTTCGGGCTGAGCCCGTGGATCAGCCTGGTGGCGGGCGCGGCGGTTCTGCTCGGCTTCCTGCTGTGGTTCGGGAAGCGGGAGGACCCGTGGCCGGAGGAAGTGGAGGAGCCGACTCTCTCCTAGGTCGTCTGGACATCTTCCCGAAAACGGCTCGATGGGTCGGGCCGCCGGGATCCGAGCCGCTCGGGACCGCCCGGCAGGTCCGCCTCAGACCGGCGTGACCGGGGACTCGCCGCGGAGGACCGCCGCCACGTTCTCGGCCACCAGCCGCGCCATCGCCTCTCTCGCCTTCACGGTCGCGCTGCCGAGGTGCGGCAGCAGCACCACCCGGTCGGACTCCCGCAGCCGGGGATGGACCTCGGGCTCGTTCTCGTGAACGTCGAGGCCGGCGCCCATCAGGTGATCCCTCGCGAGCGCGTCGGCGAGGGCGCCCTCGTCGACGATCTCGCCCCGGGCGGTGTTCACCAGGCTCGCGTCCGCCTTCATGCGGGCGATCTCGGCGGCGCCGATCAGATGGTGCGTCTCTTCGGTCAGAGGAAGGTGGATCGTGACCACGTCGGCCCGCTCCAGCGCGGACTCGAGCGGGAAGCGGCGGAGCATGAGCCGGGTCTCGAGCGTGGGGTTCGCGCTCCGGTCGAAGTAGATCACGTCCATCCGGAAGCCGATCGCGCGGCGGGCCACGGCGGTTCCGATCCTGCCGAGCCCGAGGACGGCGAGGGTGGCGCCGGCGAGCTCCTTGCCGAGGAGCTGCCGGGGATGCCAACCGGCCCATTCGCCCGACCGGGCGAGGGCCTCGCCCTCCGGCAGGCGGCGGGCGACGGCGAGGATCAGGGCCCAGGCGAGATCCGCGGTAGCGTTCGTGAGGACGTCGGGCGTGTTCGTCACGACGACCTCCCGCTCGGCGGCGGCGTCCAGGTCGACGTTGTCGACGCCCACGGCGTAGTTGGCGACGAGCTTCACGTTCGGGAGGCGGTCGAGGAGGGGAGCGTCGACCACGGTGCTCAGGAGCGGGGCGATCGCCTTTATCGCATTGCCGTATCGATCGATGTGATCATTGAGATCATCTTTTCCTTCATATCGGTGGATCTCGGCGATCTCGTCCAGGGGGGACAGGGGGGCGTCGGGGATTCTCGCGTCGATCAGGACGAGGGGTTCGTTCGACATGGGGTGGGAAGATCGATGGCGGAGAGGGAGGGATTCGAACCCTCGAGACGGGGAACGCCCGTCTACGCGATTTCCAGTCGCGCTCCTTCGACCGCTCGGACACCTCTCCGCTGCAGTCCATTTCGTTGTCGGGCGGGATGGCGCGGCTTCGCCGCGCATCCCTCGGGGTATCTGGCCATCGGTCTTCGGGATCGCATCCCTTCGGTTCGATGGCGGAGGGGGTGGGATTCGAACCCACGATACGCTATGAACGTATACCGGTTTTCGAGACCGGCGCCTTAAGCCACTCGGCCACCCCTCCAGAGCCAGAAAATCGCGGCTTCCGGTGGAGAATTCAACCGCGGCGAGCCCGGAAGAAGCCCCGCAGGAGCTCGCCGCACTCCCCCGCCCGGATACCCCGGACGATCTCTACCCTGTGATTGAGCCCGGGATCCTGAACGACGTTGCCGAGGCTGCCGCACATCCCCGCCTTCGGATCGTCCGCGCCGTAGACCAGCCGGTCGATCCGCGAGAGCACCAGCGCGCCGGCGCACATCGCACACGGCTCGAGGGTGACGTAGATCGTGCATCCGAGCAGCCGCCACGAGCCGAGTCGATCGGCGGCTTCGCGGATCGCGATCATCTCGGCGTGAGCGGTCGGATCCTGTTCCCTCTCGGTCCGGTTTGCTCCCCGACCGAGGATCTCCCCTTCGTGGACGACTGCCGCGCCCACGGGCACTTCCCCGATCGCCGCGGCCCGCCGAGCCTCCTCGAGGGCGACCTCCATCCACTTCTCGTGCGATCGCATGGGATTCAATATAGAGAATGGCACGCCCTGGAGGATTCGAACCCCCAACCTTCGGATCCGAAGTCCGACGCTCTGTCCAGTTGAGCTAAGGGCGCGCGCATTCTGGATGGTGCGCCCTGGAGGAGTCGAACCCCCAACCTTCGGATCCGTAGTCCGACGCTCTATCCAGTTGAGCTAAGGGCGCACGGAAGGTACGGGAAAATATAGCCGGGCCACAGGCAGGCGTCAGCCCGAGGGGTCGGGCCAGCCGCTGTGGAGGTTCCGCTTGATCCGCCGGGTGGTGTCCTGCAGCTCCCGGGACTGCCGCGTGAGGCGGAAGAGATAGAAGAAGAGGACGGCCCACAGGACCGCGTAGACGATGGCGAAGGCGCTCTCGCTCATTCGGGTCGAAACGGTAACGCGCTCCCCGGCCGCCGGCCAGCCGCCGAAGAGATCTTCTCTTCCTTTCGTGTCACCTGTCGGACGGGTGCCGCACGAGATACGAGGTAGGATGAAGTTCGGAAGGAGGGTCATGGCCCGGATCAGGATCTTCGCCGAGCGGAGCGAGATCGGCGAGGCGCTCACGGAAGCGCTCTCCGACGCGCCCGACCACGATTGCCGCGGAGCCGCTCTGGGGATTCCCCCCAACCTCTCGTCGATGGACGAGAACGACGTGCTGCTGATCAGCCGCGGGCTGCCTCGGCAGGATCTGCTCCAGCTGCTGGGCCGTCTGTGGAACCACGCGCACTCCCCGCGGGCGATCTTCTACGACACCGACGAGGCCGTCGCAGCCGCCGAGGGGGACGTGCTCGAGCTCGAGCCCGCCAGCCTCTCCGAGCTGCTCCGCAGGATCGAGCAGACCGCTCGGGGCTCGACCGGCTCGGTCCGGATCCCCCTCCGGATCCGCCATCGTACCTTCGCCCGCCCGATCGCGGCGATCGAGGCCACGGTGGAGGAAGAGGCGGCGGCTCCGCCCGCCCTCGCCGGCTGATCCGCGCTATCTAGCGGCGGCGCTACGAGAACGTAAGTTCAGTTCGTGAGCGAGCCGTACGCTTCCCTCGCCCATCGGCTGCAGCGGGAGATCGAAGGAGAGGTACGCTTCGACGCCGGCTCGCGCGCCCTCTACTCCACCGATGCATCCAACTACCGTCAGACCCCGATCGGGGTGGTGCTTCCCCGGACCCGGGAGGACGTCATCCGGACCGTGGCCGCGTGCCGCGACCACGACGCTCCGGTGCTCGCCCGCGGCGGCGGCACGAGCCTCGCCGGTCAAGGGTGCAACGTCGCCGTCGTCATCGACATGACGAAGCACTACGACGAGGTCCTGGAGCTCGATCCGGCCGGCCGCACCGCCAGAGTCCAGCCGGGGCTGATCCTGGACGAACTCCGGAGCCGCGCCGGCGAGAGCGGTCTCACCTTCGGCCCGGATCCGGCGACCCACAGCCACTGCACGCTCGGCGGAATGATCGGGAACAACGCCTGCGGGATCCATTCGCTCACCGCCGGGAAGACGGTCGACAACGTGGTCTCGATGGAGGTCCTCACCTACGACGGCGAGGTGCTCGAGGTGGGGCAGACCTCCGCCTCGGACCTCGAGCGGATTCTCGCGCGGGGCGGCCGTCGTGGGGAGATCTATCGGGACCTCGCCGCCCTGCGGGATCGACACGGCGACGCCGTCCGGGACGGCTACCCGGACATTCCGCGGCGGGTCTCGGGCTACAACCTGGACGAGCTGCTGCCGGAGAAGGGGTTCCACGCGGCTCGCGCGCTGGTCGGCACCGAGGGGACCTGCGTCACCTACCTGGAGGCCACGGTGAGGCTGGTCGAGAATCCCGGAGGTCGGTCTCTTCTCGTGCTCGGCTACGAGGACGTGTTCGCCGCCGCCGACCAGGTGCCCGCGATCCTGGAGTACGATCCGATCGCGCTCGAAGGGATGGACGTAAGCCTCATCCAGAACTTCAGAAGAGAGATCCCGGGTCGCTACGGCCATGACATATTGCCCGAAGGATCCGCCTGGCTCCTCGTCGAGTTCGGCGGTACCTCGAGAGATGCGGCCCGGGAGCGCGCCCGCCACGCGCGGGAGGCGATCGGGGCGCCGACGGGGTGCGCTCCCGGACTGTACGAGGATCCCGAGGAAGAGGCACTCGTCTGGCGAATCCGGGAGGAGGGGCTCGGGGCCACCGCGCGGATGCCGGGACGACCCGACATGCATCCCGGCTGGGAGGACTCCGCCGTCCACCCCGAGGACCTCGCCGACTACCTGCGCGACCTCGAGGGGCTCTTCGACGAGTACGGGCTCGAGACCTCGGTCTACGGCCACTTCGGCGAGGGGTGTGTCCATTGCCGGATCCCGTTCGACCTCCGGACCGCCGACGGGCTGGAGGCGTACCGGGCGTTCGTCGAGGAGGCGGCCGAGCTGTGCTGCGGCCGGTACGGCGGCTCCCTCTCCGGCGAGCACGGGGACGGCCTCTCCCGGGGCCCCCTGCTCTCCCGCATGTACTCCGAAGAGCTGATCGACGCGATGCGCGCCTTCAAGGGGATCTGGGATCCGGAGGACCGGATGAACCCGGGGCGGATCGTCGAGGCGGCCGACCCGACCGAACACCTGCGGTTGGGCGCCGACTTCGCGCCGGCCACCGTCGAGTCCCGCTACTCCTATCCGGAGGACGACGGGGACTTCTCCCGCGCGGTGCTCCGGTGCGTGGGCGTGGGAAAGTGCCGGAGGGAGGGCGGCGGCACGATGTGCCCCTCCTGGATGGCGACCCGCGAGGAGGCCCACTCCACCCGCGGGCGGGCGCGGATGCTCTTCGAAATGCTGAACGGCGAGGAGATCGGCGGCTGGCGGGACGACGCGGTGCTCGACTCGCTCGACCTGTGCCTCGGCTGCAAGGGGTGCAAGAGCGACTGCCCCGTCTCGGTCGACATGGCGACCTACAAGTCGGAGTATCTCTCTCACCACTACGCGAGGCGACCACGGCCCCGCGCCCACTACGCGATGGGGCTGATCCGGTGGGGCGCGCGGCTCGCAGCGAAGATGCCGGGGCTGGCGAACCGGCTCGCCCGGGCACCCGTCCTCTCGCGCGCGATCAAGTGGACGGCGGGGGTGGCGCCCGAACGCGAGCTGCCCGCCTTCGCCGAGGAGACGTTCGTGACGTGGTTCCGCTCGCGGGACGGCGAGCCGGAGGGCGCCGAGGAGCGCCCCGAGGTCGTGCTCTTCCCCGACACCTTCAACGACCACTTCCACCCCGACGTCGCCCGCGCGGCGGTCGAAGCGCTGGAGTGGGCCGGCTGCCGGGTCACGATCCCGCCGCGGCCGCTCTGCTGCGGCCGGCCGCTCTTCCACTACGGGATGCTCGACCTGGCCGAGCGGCAGCAGCGTCGGGTCCTCGAGACGCTGCGGCCGAAGATCCGCGCCGGGGTGCCGATCGTGGGCCTCGAGCCCTCCTGCGTGGCCACCTTCCGCGACGAGCTGCGCGGATTGCTCCCCGACGACGAGGACGCCGAGCGCCTCCGGGAGAACGTGTGGCTCCTCTCCGAGTTCTTCCAGGAGCGCCTCGACGGGATCGACCTCCCCGAGCCGGGCGGGCGGGCGCTCCTCCACGTCCATTGCCACCAGAAGTCGGTCCTCTCCAAGGACGCCGACCGGGAGCTCCTCGAGCGGCTCGGCTACGCGTGCGACGTGCCCGACGCCGGGTGCTGCGGGATGGCCGGCGCGTTCGGCTTCGAGCGCGGCGACAAGTACGAGGTCTCGATCGCGTGCGGCGAGCGGGTCCTCCTGCCCGCGGTGCGGGAGGCGGGCGACGAGGTGGTCCTCGTCACGAGCGGGTACTCCTGCCGGGAGCAGATCGCGCAGACCACCGGGCGGCGGGCGCATCATCTCGCCGAGATCCTCGGGGATGCGATCGAGGGAACGCCGCCACCATCGGAGCTTCGTCTCCGATGAGGGTCGACCGATGGGTCGAGCGGGCGGACGAGCCGTGCCCCTTCTGCCTGCAACGGTACGTCCTGGAGCTCGAGGTGCGGTGCGTGGCGTGCGACCAGCCCGTCTGCCCCGTCTGTGTGGTGCGGATCCGGGAGAACCGGGAGCTGTTGTGCCCGGAGTGCCCGCCGGACGCGCGCGGCGGGGAGCGGTGACGTGATGGCCGCGCGCGCGATCTGGAAGGGCGTGATCCGCTTCGGGGAGGTGTCCCTCCCGGTGAAGCTGTACTCCGCCGTCGAGGATCGCTCCATCCATTTCCGGCTCCTCCACGAGCCCGACCTGGTCCCCGTCCGGCAGCGGATGGTCCACCCCGGCACCGGCGAGACCGTGCCCTACGAGGAGACCCGCCGGGGTGTCGAGACCGAGCGCGGAATGGTGGTCCTGGACGAGGAGGACCTCGAATCGCTCGAGCCGGAGAGCTCGCGGGAGATCGAGATCGTCCGCTTCGTGCCGGGCGGGGAGATCGACCACCGGTGGTATCGCCGCCCGTACTGGCTGGGCCCCGACGGCACCGCTCCCGAATACGCCTCCCTCGCGACGGCGCTCGAGCAGCGCGGCCTGGAGGGGGTGGCGCGGTGGACGATGCGCAACAAGGAGTACCACGGCGCCCTCCGGGTGCGGGAGGGAAGGCTCCTGCTCGTGACCCTGCGCCACGCTGGCGAGGTCGTCTCCATGGAGCGGCTCGAGGCCCCCTCCGGCCGCGAGCCCACCGACTCCGAGATGGAGATGGCCGGAAAGCTGGTCGACGCCCTGAGCGGGGAGTGGGAGCCGGAGGCGTACGAGAACGAGTACCGCGCCCGCGTGCTCGAGCTCGTGGAGGCGAAGGCGGAGGGGAAGGTCGTCGCCTTCGAGCCGGTGAGGCGGGAGGAGCCGAAGGAGTCGCTGGAGGAAGCCCTCGAGGCGAGCCTCCAGCGAATCGAGGAGGAGCGCGCCAGTGCCTGAGAGATCGCCGGACCGGCCCCCGCCGCGCGCCTTCTGGTCGGGCACCATCGCCTTCGGCCTGGTGACGGTGCCGGTCGAGCTGCTGCCCGCCGTCCGCTCCCGCCGGATCTCGCTCCGGATGCTCGCCCCGGACGGCACGCCGCTCTCCCGCCGCTACTGGTGTCCGGAGGACGAGCGGCTGCTGGACCCGGCCGAGATCGTGCGCGGCTACGAGCTCGACGAGGGCGGGTTCGTGGTCGTCACCGACGAGGAGCTGGACGCCCTCGAGCCGGAGAAGACCCGGGAGATCGACCTCCAGCGCTTCGTCCCCCGGGACGAGATCGACCCCGCCCACTTCGAGCGGGCCTACTTCCTCGCCCCCTCGGGGGAGAGCACGAAGGCGTATCGCCTGCTGGCGGCCGCGATGGCGCGGGACGGCAGGGCCGGCGTCGGGCGCTTCGTCATGCGCGGCAAGGAGTATTTGGCGGCGATCCTGGCGGAGAGCGGCATCCTCAGGCTCGAGACGCTGCGCTTCGCCGCCGAGCTCCGCTCGCCCGAAGGCGTCGGCCTCCCCGAGCCGCCCGAGGCCGACCCGGACCGGGTGGAGGAGCTGGGGCGGGCGATCGACGCCCTCGCGGCCGACGCCCTGGACCCGTCCGAGCTGACCGACGTCTGGGCCGACCGGGTGGAGGCGCTCGTCGCGCGGAAGGCGTCCGCCGGCGAGGACGTGGTGGAGATCCCCGAGGTGATCGCCGAGGAGGCGGCCGAAGCGGAGATCGTCGATCTGATGGAGGTGCTCAAGCGGCGGCTGCGGGGGGAGGGCGAAGACGAGGGCCGCCGGGGACCCGCCCGGGCCGGCCTCTCGGCCGGGGAGCTCGAGGACCGCACGAAGAAGGAGCTGTACGACCTCGCCCGCGACCTGGAGATCGAGGGACGAAGCTCGATGACGAAGGAGGAGCTCCTCGACGCGATCCGGCGCACCGCCTGAGGAACGCGGCGGAGGCCCCGCCGGCCGGCTGGAGGGACGGCAGCGGTGGCGGGACCTGCTGTTTCTCCATTGGCCGGTCCCGGCCGAAGCCGTCCGTCCCGTCGTGCCCGGAGCGCTGCCGCTCCACCTGCACGAGGGGCGGGCCTGGGTCGGGGTGGTGGCGTTCGAGGTTCTCGGCGCCAGGCCCCCGCTCGTGCCCGCCACGCTGGGATTCGACTTCCTGGAGACGAACGCCCGCACCTACGTCCGGATGCCGGGCGGGGAGCCTGCGGTGTACTTCCTCTCGCTCGACGCCGCCTCGCGGCTGGCGGTGATCGCCGCCCGGCTCCGGTACGGGCTTCCCTACTTCCACGCCGACGTGAGCCGCCGGGGGGAGGGCGACGCCGTTCGCTGCCGGGTCGAGCGTCGCGGTGGGGGCGACGCGCGCCTCGACCTGCGATACCGCACCGGCGGGGAGCGCGGAACGGCGGAGCCGGGCTCGCTCGACGCGTTCCTCGTCGAGCGCCGGGCCCTCCACGTGGTACGGGGTGGCGAGGTCCGCACCGTCCGGGTCCGTCACGAACCGTACCCCCTCCGCGAGGCCGGGTCGGAGGTTCTCGAGGAGACCCTGCTGGAGGCCGCGGGCGTCCGCCGTCCGGCGGACGATCCGCTGGTCCACTTCTCGGACGGGGTGGACGTGGAGGTGTACGTCAGCCGGTGACCCGGAGAACGCGGTGCCGGCGCTGCGGGAGGACGCCGTGAGCTCCGTAGGACACCGTACAGGATTTCCCATGGCGGACCCTAGCTTGATCGACCGCGGAAGAATCCAACGGAAGTGGCGCGAATGAGAGCGAAGCTGCAGCGGGAGGAGCCGGAGCGGGCGTGGTTGCTCGTGCTCGGTCCGGGCGACGAGACGATCGAGACCTTGAGGCGCTTCGCCGAGGAGCGGAGTGTCTCCGGTGCGTGGTTCACCGGCCTCGGGGCCTTCCGCGAATGCGTCGTTGCGTGGTACGACCTGGAGGCGAAGGCGTATCGCGAGAACCCGTTCGACGAGCAGCTCGAGGTCGCCTCGATCGTCGGCGACATCGGGGTGAGGGAGGACGGAGAGGTGCTGGTGCACGCCCACGTCTCGCTGGGCCGGTCCGACGGAACGGCCCTGGGAGGACACCTGGTATCGGGCGTGGTCCGGCCCACCCTCGAGGTACGCCTCGTCGAGCTCGCCTGGGGCCTCACCCGGCGCCACGACGAGGAGAGCGGATTGCCCCTGATCGATCTCCAGGCCGCCGAGATCCCGTGAGCCGGGTCGTCGTCGTCACCGGCGCCTCGGGCGGCGTCGGGCGGGCGACCGCCCGGGCGTTCGCCGAGCGGGGCGACGCGGTCTCCCTGCTGGCCCGCGGCGAGGCCGGACTGGAAGGCGCCGCCCGCGACGTGGAGGTGGCCGGGGGATCGGCGCTGTCCATCGCCGTCGACGTCGCCGACGCCGACGCCGTCGAGGCGGCGGCCGACCGGGTCGAGGAGGAGCTCGGCCCGATCGACGTGTGGGTGAACAACGCGATGGCCACGGTGTTCGCGCCCGTCCACGAGGTCGAAGCCGACGAGTACCGGCGGGCCACCGAAGTGACGTACCTGGGCGGGGTGTGGGGCACGATGGCCGCGCTCCGCAAGATGCGACCCCGGAACGCCGGCGCGATCGTCCAGGTGGGCTCCGCGCTCGCCTACCGGGCGATCCCCCTCCAGGCCCCCTACTGCGGCGCCAAGCACGCGCTGCGGGGCTTCACCGACTCGCTGCGGACCGAGTTGATCCACGACGGCAGCGACGTCCGACTCACCATGGTTCACCTCCCCGCCCTCAACACCCCACAGTTCTCGTGGGGCCGGGCGAAGATGCCGAACCACCCGCGGCCGGTCCCCCCGATCTACCAGCCGGAGGTGGCCGCCCGGGCGATCGTGTGGGCGAGCGAGCGCGACCGGCGCGAGGTGTGGGTGGGGTGGCCCGTGTACAAGACGATCCTCGGAAACAAGCTGGCCCCGGGCTTCGCCGACCGGTACCTCGCCGAAAACGGGTACGAGGCCCAGCAGACCGACGAGCCCGTCGACCCCGACCGGGAGGACAACCTCTTCGACCCCGCCGACGACGAGACCGACCATGGCGCCCACGGGGCGTTCGACGAAGTCGCCCGCCAGTGGAGCCCGATGCTCCAGGCGACCACCCACCGGGGGTGGGGTCTCGCCGGCGCGGCCGCGCTCGGCGCGGCCGTCGGGTGGTGGCTCCTCGGCGACTGAGCACGGACACCGTGTACCCCGTCGGGAACGTGGCCCTCGACATCGGCCGCTACCGTCTGGAGCTCGAAGGGGAGGACGGCCGGGTCCGCGACCGGGGCGATCACCTGCTGCTCTGGGAGCGGACGGACGGCGACTGGCGGGTGCGCTCGAACGTGCTGTACAGCCGAGACCGCAACGGGGGCCGCCTCCCCGCCTGACCGCCGCTCCAGCTCGGCCGACGGAAACCACACGTACAGCATGAGGTACACGAGCACGCCCGTCACCGACACGTAGAGCCAGATCGGCAGCGTCCACCGCGCGATCCGGCGGTGGCTGTCGAAGCGCGTCTTCAGCGCCCGCCATACGGTGACGAGGGCGAGCGGGACCACCGCCGCCGCGAGCACGGTGTGGGTGATCAGGATGGCGAAGTAGAGCGGCCGGGGCCAGCCGGTGGCGGTGAACCGGATCGAGCCCACCTGGAAGTGATAGAAGAGATAGGAGGAGAGGAAAAGAGCGGAGGTCGCGAGCGCGGCCACCATGCACGCCTTGTGCTTCCCCACATCCCCCCTCCGGACGAATACGTAGCCGGTCGTCAGCAGGGCGGCGGTGGCCGCGTTCAGCGCCGCGTTGACGTGCGGCAGGTCGTGGACGGCGATCACCGCCGGGCCAGCAGGACCGCGGCCCCGAACGCGGCGGCCGCGAACCCGATCGACACCCCCCATGCGAGCCACGGCCCGATCGGCTCGATCCCCGGCGTGGAGTAGAGCGCCTCCCGGAAGGCGGAGAGCCCGTAGGTCACCGGATCGAGCCGCATCACGAGCTCCAGCCCGCCGGCCGCCCCCGCCAGCGGGAAGAAGGCCCCGGAGAGGATCCCGAGCGGCATCAGGAGCAGGTTCACGATCCCGTGGAAGCCCTGGATCGACTCCATCCGCCACGCCAGCACGAACCCCAGCGAGGTGAGCGCGAAGGCGACCAGGAAGAGGGCGAGCACGGAGAGCGCGAGGCCCCCGGCCGTCACCTCGATCCCGACGAGCGGGGCCAGCGGCAGCAGGACGACACCCTGAAGGAGCGCCATCGTCGTGCCGCCCATCACCTTCCCCAGCACGATCGCGCCCGTCGGCACCGGGGCCACCAGGACTCCCTGCAGGAACCCTTGCCGCCGATCCTCGATCAGCGAGAACGTCCCCACCACCGCCGTCAGCAGCACGATGAACACCACGATGCCGGGATAGAGGTACTCCACCGCGCCGACGTCGGCGGGCATGCCCGCCGGGGCGAACGAGTCGACGAGCCCGAAGCCGAACAGGAGCCAGAAGAGGACCCCGGTCACGATCGAGCTGATCGCGCGGGAGCGGTCCCGGTAGAAGCGGACCACCTCCCGCCACCACAACGTCGCCGCGGGCAGCAGCGCGGCGGTCACGGGAGGAGCCCCTCCACCGGGGTGGCGGGCGCTCCGGGCTCCTCCTCCACCTCCGGCTCCCTCTCCGGTCTCCCCCTCCCGGCGGTCCGCTCCTCGAAGGGGCGGCCCGTCTCGTGGACGAACACGTCCTCCAGGGTCGGCTTCCCCACCGTGATCGAGTCGATCCGCCCCGGGAATGCCTCGGCCAGCCGGGGCACGAACGCCGCGCCGTCCTCGATCTCGAGCCGCACCGCGCCGTCGACCACGACCGCCTCCAGGCCGAAGCGGTCCTCCACGGCCGCGGCGAGGCCCCGCGGATCGGCGGAGTCGAGAGCGACCACGTCGCCCCGGATCGCCCGCTTCAGCTCGTCGGGCGAGCCCAGCGCGACCAGGCGGCCCCGGTCGAGGATGCCGATCCGGTCGCACCGCTCCGCCTCCTCCATCAGGTGGGTCGCCACCAGCGAGGTGGCGCCGGAGTCGGCGCGGAGGTCGGCGAGGTGGTCCCACAGCTCCCGTCGGCCGCCGGGGTCGAGCCCCACCGTGGGCTCGTCCAGCAACAGGACGGCGGGGTCGTGCAGCAACCCCTTGGCGAGCTCCACCCGGCGGCGGAGCCCGCCCGAGAGCGTCTTCACCCGGTCGTCGGCGCGGCCCGCGGTCCCCATCCTCTCGAGCTGCAGCTCGATCCGCGCGCTCAGCTCCTCGCCACGCATCCCGTAGAGGTGGCCCTGGTGCCGGAGGTTCTCGCGCGGAGTGAGCTGGAGGTCGAGACCGGGTTGCTGGAACACCACCCCGATCCGCCGACGAACCTCCCCGCGATCGCGGACGACGTCCCGGCCCGCGATCGCCGCGGAACCCCCGGTGGGATGCAGCAGGGTGGCGAGGACCTTCACCAGGGTCGTCTTGCCGCTCCCGTTGGGGCCGAGCAGGCCGAACAGCTCGCCCGCCTCCACCTCGAAGGAGACCCCGTCCAGAGCGATCCACTCCCCGTAGCGGTGCGTCAGCCGGTCGACGGCCAGGGTGGGCGCGCTCATCGATCCCGCGGGGGGTTCAGGCCGCGACGCGGTCGACGACGAGCAAGGTGAGGAGGAGCGGCAGGTAGGTGACCGAAGCGAGCAGCAGCCTCCGCGCGGTGCGGCGCTTCCGGCGACGGGCGAGGGCGAGCCCGCATCCCAGGAAGAGTACGCCCAGGACGAGCGCCCCGAAGAAGTACAGCCCGCCCGTGAGGCCGAGCGGGGTGAGCGTCATGCTCACCGGGATCAAGGCGACGGTGTAGAGCGCGGCGAAGCGCCCCGTCCACACCCCGTCGTCGTCGACGACCGGCAGCATCGACAGGCCGGCGGCCGCATAGTCCTCGCGGAACATCCACGCGATCGCCAGGAAGTGGGGCAGCTGCCACAGGTACAGGATCGCGAACAGCACCCCCGCGCCCGGCCCGACCGAGCCCGTGGCGGCGGCCCACCCGATCACCGGGGGGATCGCGCCCGGAACCGCGCCCACCAGGGTGTTGGCCGGCGTGCGCCGCTTCAGCGGGGTGTAGGCGCCCACGTACAGCACGATCGTCGCCGCCGCCAGCATGCCGGCGAGCAGGCTCGACCGCGCCGCCAGCCAGGCGGTGCCGGCGAGCGAGAGCGCGAGGCCGAACACGAAGCCGTGGAAGACCGGAATCCGGCCGTCGGGGATCGGTCGGTTCCGGGTGCGCGCCATCAGCGCGTCCACGTCGCGCTCGACGACCTGGTTCAGGGCGCCCGCTCCTCCCGCCGCCAGCGCGGTGCCGAGGAGCGTCTCCAGCAGCGCCACGGCATCGAGCCCCGCCCCCGACCCCAGGGTGAAGCCCACCCCGGTCGTCACCAGGACGAGCCCGGTGATCCGCGGCTTGGTGAGCGTGAGCCAGTCCCTCACGGCACCTCCGCGAGGTCCACCCGGGGTTCGATCGGGGGGTGGGCCACAGCCGGCGTGAGTCGCAGGTGCCGGCGGGCCCGAAGCGTCAGCACGAGCGTCGTCGCGAAGATGAGCGCCCCCGTGCCGAGATGGGCGGTGGTGACCCACGGATCCTTGTGGCTCAGCACGGTCCACCCCCCGAGACCGATCTGGAGGGCGACCAGGGCCCCCAGGGCGGCCGCCGGAGCCGTCACCGCCGACACCCCCCGGTGCGCCCGCCATACGCGCCAGACGACCCAGATCGCGACGACCGCGACCACCACCGCGCCCACGCGGTGGGCGAAGTGGAGCTGGACCGCGGGGGAGACGAGGGGGGGAACGAGCTCGCCGTATGCGAGCGGGAAATCGGGGATCACCAGCCCGGCGCCGGTGTGGCGCACGATCGCGCCGAGCACGATCTGGAGGAAGACCAGGACCGAGGCGACGACCCCGATCGTGAAGAGCGAGGGGACGCCGGCGTCTACCGGCCGCCCGCTCTCCGCCGCCTCCCTCCACCCCTCCGAGCACACCAGCGCGATCACCACGGTGAGGCCGAACACCAGCTCGGCGAGGCCGGCGTGGCTCACGGAGATGGCGTCGGGCAGGCGCATCAGGACGGTGAGCCCGCCGAGCAGCGCCTGCGCGATCACCCCGCCGAGCGAGATCCATCCCAGGGTCCGCACCCACCGCCGCGGCTCGGCTCGCCACAGCCAGATCGCCTCGATCCCGATCATCGACCCCACGACGCCGGCGATCATCCGGTGGCCGTGCTCGTACAGGACCCCGCCCTCCATCGGCGGCATCCACTGGCCGAACGAGAGCGGCCAGTCGGGCACCGCGAGGCCGGAGGCGGTGCTCGTCACCATCCCTCCCGCCAGCAGCAGCACGAACGTCGAGAGGGCGACGAGCTTGGTGTAGGCGCGGAGCGCCGGTTTCTCGGCGGCGGTCATGCGCTGTCTCCGATCGGAATGTTGGGAAGCGAGAGGAGGAATCTATCTCGACTCGCCGGGTTCACCAAGATCGCCGCCCTTCGGGAAGGCCCGACTCCACCGCTCGCCCGGAAGGTCGCGCCGGGCAGGGCGCCCGGTCCTTCACCCTGCCTCGCAGGGCGCAAGCGGGTCAAACGTACTTCTCGCCTCTCACGACGTCCGCCTCCTGCAGGTAGACGATCACCGCGTAGTGCTCGAAGTACCTGTCTGCAATGTGCTCTACGATGGCATCGGCCACGGCCGGGCTCACGAGGGTCTCGATCCGGATATCCGGCCCCTCCCACTCGCTGGCGCGGACGCCGCGGGAGCCCTTGCCGGTGGCCTGGGTCAGCGTGTACCCCTTCGCGCCGAGCTCGCCCAGCTCCCGCAGCAGGCGGTCCTCGAGGATACGCTCGCTTACGATCGTCACGAGTTTCAGCGTGGTCGTCTTCATTCGATCCAGGCGCTCCGAGTACGGAGGCGGCAGCCGGCTCTCAGACGTAGAGCCATCCGGCGACCGCGTAGTAGAGGGGGATTCCCAGCGTTACGTTGAACGGGAAGGTAATTCCGAGAGAGGCAGTCAGGTAGTACGTCGGGTTCGCCTCCGGAAGTGCGATGCGCACCGCCGCCGGTGCCGCGATATAGGATGCGCTGGATACCATCGCGCCGAACACCGCGCTGCCCGCCAGCGAAAGGCCGACGAAGCCGCCCAGCCAAACGGCCAGGACCCCGTGAAAAATCGGTAGCAGGATACCGAAGGCGAGCAGAAAAGCCCCGACCTTGCGCAAGTCCGTGAGCCGCCGTGCCGCCACGATGCCGAGCTCCAGGAGGAAAAGAGCCAGCGCGCCCTGGAACCCGGAGGCGAAGAAGGGCGCCACCGGCTCGAAACCGGACGGGCCCACCAACACCCCGATGATCAGACCGCCAGCCAGCAGGACGACGCTGCGGCCGGCCAGGACTTCGTGGAGCGCCCCTCTCCACGACCCCACCCGCTTCTCGCGCGTGAAGGCGATCATGAGCGCCACGACGATCGCCGGCACTTCCAGTATGGCGACCAGAGCCGGCATGAACCCCTCCGGCTCCTGACCCGTCATGCTGCCGAACGTGATCGCCACGATGAACGTCACCGCGGAAACGGAGCCGTAGTGCGCTGCGATCGCCGACGCGTTCACGCGATCGAATCGCCCCAGCCTCCGCAGGACATTGTACGCGATCATCGGCGTCAGCACACCGAGGAGCAGCGTGAGGAGCGCCGGTCCAACGAACTCCCCGGGAGGCGTCTGGTTCAGCTCGACTCCTCCCTTGAGCCCGATCGCCAGCAGCAGATAGATCGACAGCGCGTCGTAGAGCCCTTCCGGGAGTCGCAGATCGCTCCGCAGGAGGGCCGCCAGCACCCCGAGCACGAAGGCGAGGATGATGGGAGAGAGGAGGTTCGCCGCGAGGAGGCCCAGGTTCTCCATTCGGGTCAGCCGGACCGGTCCGGGTCACCGTTCGCGGGCATCCTCAAGCGACGATCCGGACGTTGCCGCCGTCCACCGAGAGAACGGCGCCGTTGACGAACGAGGCTTCCTCCGAGCAGAGAAACGCGATCACGGCCCCCACCTCCCCGGGCTCGCCCATCCTTCCGGCGGGAAGGCCCTCACCGACCCGCGCGAGCACCTCCTCCCGCTCCTCCCCCTTTCGGGCCACGACGCGCCACAGGCCCTCCTCGTCGGTCCACATCGGGGTCGCCACCGGGCCCGGACACACGGCGTTCACGGTGACCCCGCGTTCGCCGTAGGTCGCCGCCAGGACCATCGCCAGGGCCTGGGTCGCCGCCTTGGTCGGAGCGTAGGCGGGCCAGCGGGGGCTCGGGCGGACGCCGGCGCTCGACGAGACGTTCACGATCCGCCCCCACCCCCGCCCGGCCATCCCGGGCGCGACCCGGCGGCTGCACCGGACGGCGCTCATCACGTTGATCCGCCAGTTGCGGTCCCACTCGACGTCGTCCACCTCCTCGAAGGGTGCGATCCGGGCGACTCCGACGTTGTTCACCAGGACGTCGATCTCGACCCCCTCGCGCTCGAGGCGGTCGAACAGCGATGCGATCGACCCGGCGTCGCCGAAGTCGCACGGCTCGACGACGGGCTCGCCCCCCGCCTCCGCGACCTCCTCGGCGGCCTCCGCCAGGTCCTCCCGGCCCCGGGCGGTCAGCACCACGCGCGTGCCGTCGCGCGCCAGCGCGACCGCGGTGGCCCGGCCGATCCCGCGGCTCGAGCCGGTCACGAGGGCGGTTCTCATCGGGGGGATCGCGGAATGTCGCCCGGGGGGCTCTCGCGCCTCAGTCGTGGGGCTCCTGGCTCTCGGCGAGCTCGGCGGCGTCCTCGTCGAGCGGCTCGGCGGTGGCGATCGCGACCGCCGGGAAGGCGGCGAGGAACGCCATGTAGCACAGGGCGAACGCGCCGAAGAGGCCCGCCCCGACCGCCAGCTCGATCCATCCGAGGGCGAGCGTGTCGGGGAAGACGCTGGGAGAGACCATCAGCAGGTGGAGGCACCAGATGCCCACCAGGCTGATCACCGAGAACGCCGTCAGGGTCGACGGGGTCCGCTTCGGCTTCACCCCGAGCAGGCCCAGGAACGGCACCAGGAAGACCGCCAGGAACACGATCACGGCGATCGGCTGATACGCCCCCCAGATCCGGAGATCGAAGTAGTGGGTCTCCTCGGGGAGCCGACCGTACCAGATCACCAGGTACTGGGCGAAGAAGAGGTAGGTCCAGAAGATGGTGAAGGCGAACTCCAGCTTGCCGAGGTCGTGGAGCGACCGGACGTCGATCAGCTCGGAGAAGGAGCGGTAGGGTCGCAGAGCGCAGGCGAGCACCGCGGTGGCGCCGATCGCGGCCAGGAAGTGGGTCATGAAGACGAAAGCGCCGAACAGCGTCGAGAACCAGTGGGCGTCGACCGACATGAGCCAGTCGAACGCGAACACGGTCCACAGCACCGCGTAGAGCAGCGCCACCGCCGGCGCCAGCTTCGCCCGGTTGCGGCGCGAGCGCTCCACCTCGACGTCGAGCCCCTGCCATCCCCCCGTCCACCGCTCGTAGAGCCTGGCGCGCCAGCCGGACACCCGCTGTCCGAGCCGCCCCAGATCGGGCCGCAGCGACCAGTAGACGAGCGCGCCGGCCACCGTGTACAGAACCAGCGTCACGATCAGCTGCCGGACGACGAAGAAGGGCGCGTTCAAATACGCCACCTTCTTCGGCGGGGGGTGGTGGACCCACTCGTACACGTGATCGAGCCCGAAGAAGAGCACGATCATGATGACGAAGGAGACGGGCAGGAACGCGGTCAGCCCTTCGGCGAGGCGGCGGACCGAGGCGATCCACGTCCCGTTGGCGGCGGTGGCCGCGGCGACCAGCACCGCGCCCGCGATGGAGATCCCGCTGAAGAAGGCCCAGTTCCATGTCAGCGCCGTCCACGCGCGGTCGGGATCGGTCAGCAGCCCCGCCACGAATCCCGCCACGCCCACGAGCGCGAGGATCACGGCGAGCGCGTAGAACCATCCCGCCGGCCGCTCCTCCATCCGGTCGACGAGATGGCGGGGCTCCACGCCGGGGAGGTCGTGGTGCGGGCTCGTCACGGGCTCCCTCCCCCGGCGGTGTCGGCCGGAGCGCCCCCCTCCCCGCCGATCCGTCCGGGCAGCGTCCGCATGAAGTTCACGATGTGCCACCGCGCCGGTTTGGGAATCCTCGAGTAGCCGGGCATGAGCCCGCGTCCCTGGGTGATGATCCCGTACAGGTAGGCGTCGGTCTGGCCACCGTCCGCCGCGGCGATGATCGAGGGGATCGCGGGGAACTTGTCGGTGAGCGGCCCGTCACCGAGCCCGGTCTCGCCGTGGCACACGGTGCAGAATGCGTCGTAGTACTCCTTCCCCACGGCGACCGACGCGGAGTCGGCCGGCCACGGGTTCGACAGGACCGCGTCCACGTTCGAGAGGTCGTACGCGGGGTCGCCGTCGAGCGGCACGGAGCGCTCGGGCGGCGCCCACGGCTCCCGCTCGTGGGGCTGGATCGCGGCCGGATCGCTCATGGTGCTGAACCACTCGCACCCGCCCAGCGCGACCGGGGCCGCCAGCAGCGCGGCCACCGTCAGCGCGGCGCCGAGCCTCCCGCTACCGTACGGCATCCTCGACCCCCTCGGCCCCGTGGTCTTCCAGGACGCCCGCCGCCTTCGTCCTCTCCTCGTCCCCGGTGGCGTGGACGAACACCCCGAACAGGTCGTCGGAGAAGCGGGGGTGGTAGCCCGGCTCGTACCCCCAGGTGGGGATCCGGCTGAACACGAACACCCCGGCCAGCGTGAAGAGCCCGCCCAGCAGGACGGTCAGCTCGAACATGATCACCACGGTGACCGGGAAGCTTCCGATCGGCTTGCCGCCCACCTCCAGCGGCCAGGCGAAGAACGTCCAGTAGGTGAGCGCGAACCCGGTGCAGGTGCCGAGGATCCCGCCGATCAGCGTCATCCACCGGACCGGGCTCTTCTCCCGCACCAGCAGCTCCTCCAGGTGGGGGGTCGGCATCGGGGAGTAGACGGTGATCTCCTCGGGCCCGAAGCCCTCCTCCTCCAGCGCGTTCACCGCCTCGCCCGCCGCCTCCAGGCTGGTGAACGCGCCGCGGATCCCGTCGTCGAACCGCTCCACGCCCATCGGCTACGCCCCCTTCCCCGACACCGCGCCGCTCTGCAGCTCCTCCTTCTGCCGCTTCAACTTCGGCGGCAGGAGCTCCTTCAGCTCGGCGATCGCCATCGACGGCAGGAACTTGACGAACAGCAGGAACCACATGAAGAACCAGGCGAACGAGCCGACCGTGATCCCCCACTCCACCCAGCTGGCGGAGTAGTAGTCCCACATGTACGGGATGAACTCGTGGGCGAGCGACTGGATGATGATCACGAACCGCTCGAACCACATGCCGATGTTCACGAAGATCGAGATGACGAACATCCAGAACCACGAGGTGCGGATCCGCCTGAACCAGAGAGCCTGGGGGATCAGCGTATTACACGCGTACATGATCCACCCCGCCCAGGCGTACTGGCCGAAAGCCCGGTCCCAGAAGATCGCCCGCTCGAACTGGGAGCCCGAGTACCACGCGATGAAGAACTCCACCGCGTAGGCGTAGAAGACGATCAGCGAGGTGAGAAGGAGCAGCTTGCCGAGCTTGTCCAGGTGGTACTCGTCGATGTACTCCTGGAGGTTGAACGCGCTCCGCAGCGGCACCGCCAGGGTGATCACCATCGCCACTCCGCTGAAGATGGCCCCGGCGACGAAGTAGGGCGCGAAGATCGTCGAGTGCCAGCCGGGCACGATCGCCATCGCGAAGTCCCACGACACGACCGAGTGGACCGACAGCACCAGCGGGGTGGCCAGCCCGGCCATGAAGAGGTAGGCCCGGTTGTAGTGGCGCCACTGGCTGTCGGTTCCCTGCCACCCCAGCGAGAGGATCGTGTAGAACTTCCGACGCCACGTTCCCTCGGCGGCGCGGTCGCGGGCGGCGGCGATGTCGGGGATCAGGCCGAGGTAGAGAAACAGGGCGCTGATCGTGAAGTAGGTGGAGATGGCGAAGAAATCCCACACCAGCGGGCTCCGGAAGTTCGGCCAGATGAGCCGCTCGTTGGGGTACGGGATCAGGTAGTAGAAGTACCACACCCGCCCGAGGTGGATCAGCGGGAACAGGCCGGCCGTCATGACGGCGAACACCGTCATCGTCTCCGCGATCCGGTAGACGGAGGTGCGGAACTTCGCCCGGAACAGGAACAGGATCGCGCTGATCAGCGTCCCCGAGTGCGCGATCCCCACCCAGAAGACGAAGTCGGTGATGTAGACCGCCCACATGACCGGCGGCTCGTAACCGGCGGTGCCCAGGCCCGTCTTGATCTGGTACACCCATGCGACGGTGCCGAAGGCGAGCCCCAGCAGGGTGAGCGAGAAGAGGGCCAGCCATCCGAGACCGGGACGGTCGAGCGTCGCCAGGACGTCGGCGGTGATCCGCCGGAAGATGGTGGCGCTCGCGCGTCCCTCGCTCATTCCGGTGCCGGCGGCGGACGTCTCGGCCACGCTACACCCCTTCCCCGTGGTCCTCGGTGCCGACCGGGAGCGCCTCCTCGAGCTCACCGTCCTCGAGACGGTCGGTCACCTGGCGCAGATAGAAGTTGGCCGGACGGGTGTTGAGCACCTCGAGCACATTGTAGGCGAGCTTCCCCTCCGCCAGCTTCGCGACCCGGCTCTCGGGATCCTTCAGGTTGCCGAACACGATCGCGTCGGTGGGGCACGTCTGCTGGCAGGCGGTCTGGAAGTAGCCGTCGGGGATCACCGCGTCGTCCCCCTCGTCCTTCACCGCGATCTTGGCCGCGTTGATCCGCTGCACGCAGTAGGTGCACTTCTCCATCACCCCCTTCTCGCGGGTCGTGACGTCGGGGTTGAGCGCCCAGTTCAAAGGCTCGGGCCATTCGTAGGTGAACCAGTTGAAATAGCGCACCTTGTAGGGGCAGTTGTTCGAGCAATACCGGGTGCCGACGCACCGGTTGTACACCTGGACGTTCAGCCCGTCCTGGTTGTGGTAGGTGGCGTAGACCGGACACACCGGCTCGCACGGCGCCGCGCCGCAGTGCTGGCACAACATCGGGATGTGTCGGGTCTCGGTCCCGCCGTCGGGCTTCTCCTCGAGATACCGCTCGATCCGAAGCCACTGCATCTGGCGGCTCTTCGCGACCCGCTCGGGCCCGACGAACGGAAGGTTGTTCTCGGCGCTGCAGGCCGCCACGCAGGCGTTGCACCCGGTGCAGGCGTCGAGGCTGATCGCCATCCCCCACCGGTACGGGCTCTCCTCCGAGGAGTCCTCGGCCACCCGCTCCACGGTGAGCCCCTCCCCGTGGGGGAGCGCCTCGGCGGGATCGTGGGGCTCCTGCTCCGCCTGGGTCTCCTGCTCCATCGCCAGCGCGACCGCCATGGGTACCGCCTGGGCGATCTCGCGGTCGTGCTGCTCGTCGGAGCCCTGCGCCTTGAGCGGCGGCACCCAGGCGCCGGTCCTCTCCAGGCTCACCCGGACCCGCTGGTAGACGAAGGCTCCCGAGGCGCCCTCGGTGAGGGCCGGCAGCAGCGCGACCGGGTTCACTCCCATTCCGGCGTAGCGGCCCATCCGGTCGTGGCCGCGGCCGAGCGGCATCGCGACGGTGTCTTCGCGAGCTCCTCGATAGACGATGACCGGCGCCTCGAGCTCGCCGTAGGGGGAGGAGATCCGCATCACGTCCCCGTCGACCACTTCGTGCCGCCGCGCCGTCTCCGGGTGCAGCTCCACCCACGTCTGCCACGACGAGGTCGTCGCGGGGTCGGGCAGCTCCTGGAGCCAGGGGCGGTTCGCGTTGCGGCCGTCGTACATCGCGAGCTGGGGATACACGACGAGATGGTAGGCGTCGCGCCCCTCGGGGCCCTCGAACTCGGCGGGACCGTAGTCGAGATCGGCCGGCG
>JAWVZN010000007.1:0-57417 GCA_033722155.1 Gemmatimonadota bacterium
AGGAACCCGGGCCGCGGAGGGAGCCGATCCTGGCGATCGAGCGCAGCGAGGCGGCTCCCGACGATCGCGCCGATGGCGACGACGTCGCGCGGGCCGCCGAGGGAGACACCCGGGCCTTCGAGCGCCTGTACCGGGAGTACGGGCCGATGGTCCACAGTCTGGCGCGTCGGATGGCCGGCTCCCAGGACGCCGACGACCTCACGCAGGAGGTGTTCGTGCGCGTGTGGAAGAAGCTGGACACGTTTCGCGGCGACGCGGCGTTCTCCACCTGGCTCCACCGGGTGGCGGCGAACCTGATCATCACGAGGCGCAAGGCCCGCACCCGCCGTCGCGATCGGTTCATCCCAGACGAGGCGGCGATCGAGGCCGCCGCGGTCGGGCCCCCCTCGGTCGGGGCGTCGGTCGATCTTGAGGGTGCCCTCGAGGATCTCCCGGACGGCGCGCGACAGGTGTTCGTCCTGTATGACGTCCAGGGGTACAGGCACGAGGAGATCGCCGGGATGCTGGGCATCACGGCCGGGACGTCGCGGAGCCAGCTCCACCGGGCGCGCATGCTGCTGCGCCAGCGGCTCGTGAGATGAGGGGCGGAAGATGACGGAGCACTGGATCGATCGGCTGAGCGAGTACGTCGACGGGGAGATGGACCCGTCCGGTCGCGCCGCGCTGGAGACCCATCTCGACGAGTGCGAGGTCTGCTCCGACACGCTCGAGGGGCTCCGGAGGGTCGTGTCCGAGGCCGCCGCGCTCAAGGACCGTCCGCCCGAGCGCGACCTGTGGCCGGAGATCGCCGCGCGGCTGGACAAGCGGGGAGCGGAGGTCGCGCCGCTGGCTCGGGCCCGTTCCGGAGGGCGCGGAACCCGCTTCTCGCTCCCGCAGCTGGCCGCAGCGGTTCTCGCGGCCCTGTTGATCGGCGCGGCGGGGACGTGGTTCGCGATCGACCGCGGAGGGACCGGCGCTCCCATAGTGGCCGAGGGTCCGACCCGCCCCTTCCAAGAGGCGTCGTACGCCGAGACGGTGGCCGGGCTCGAGGCGACCCTGGAGCGCCGGCGGGATCGACTCGACCCGGAGACGGTGCGCGCCGTCGAGGGGAACCTCGAGATCCTCGATCGGGCGATCGCGGAGATCCGGGCCGCGCTGGAGGAGGATCCCGACGACCCGTATCTGAACCGACAGTTCGCCACCACGATGATGCAGAAGGTGGACGTGCTTCGACGGACCACCGAAGCCGCCACGCGGCGAGGAAGGACGCGATGAGGACCCTTGTCCGGTACTCCCTGATGACGGTCGTGGCCCTGCTCTCCCCCGCGACGGTGGCCGCGCAAACCACGACTGTCGACACCCTAATCTCCGTGCGGCCGGACGGTCGGCTGGAGTTGCACAATGGCGACGGCACGGTGGAGATCGATGTCTGGAATCGCGACCGGGTCCGCTTGCGGGCTCGCCGCGACGAGCCGGTACCGATCCGGATCGAAAAGAAGGGCGTGGCGCTCGTCGTCCGCTCGCCGCGACAGATGGAGCGCGACGCGGAGATCGACTACGCGCTCACCGTGCCGGCCTCGATGGACCTGGCGATCCACGGAGCGAGGTCCCCGGTCACCGTCCGGGGCACCGCGGGCCGGGTCGAAGTCCACACCACCAATGGCGCCGTGGAGGTCCGCGGGGGACGCGAGCGGGTCGAGGTGCACACGATCAACGGTCGCGTGAGGATCTCGGGCACCCGGGGACGGGTGAAGGTCGTGGGAGTGAACGGTCCGGTGACGATCCGCGACATGGCGGGGGAGGCCGTGACGGTCAACCTGGTGAACGGGGCCGTCACGCTCGACGAGATCGACGGGGGGGCCGTCGAGGCCGTGACCGTCAACGGCCGGATCCGCTTCCAGGGCGTCGTCCGGAGCGAGGGCTCCTACCAGCTCAACGCGCACAACGGGGGGATCGTGTTCGAGATCCCCGAAGGAACCAGCGCGCGGGTCCATGTCTCCACCTTCAACGGATCCTTCCGGACGGAGTTCCCCGTGACGATCGAGGATGGACCCCACGGAAGGCGATTCGACTTCACGCTGGGCGCCGGCGAGGCCCGGGTCGAGCTGACGTCCTTCAACGGCACCATCGAGTTGCGCAGGCCCGGATCCTGAGGCCGGGACGCGCCGAACCCATGCATCCCATTCGAGGAGGTACACCATGAAGCGTTGGATTTCTCCCCTGCTAGCCGGCCTGGCCGTGGTCGCCCTGGCGACCCCCGCTGCGGCCCAGGGCACCGATACCTTCACCTGGCGGGGCGAGATCGCGCCGGGGCAGACCGTGACCGTGCGAGGGATCAACGGGAAGATCGAGGCCCGCCCCACCTCCGGTCGCACACTCCGGCTCGAGGCCGAGAAGAGGGCGAAGGAAGGCCCGGTAGCCGACCTGGACGTGGATGTCCGCCGGTCATCCGGCGGGATCACGATCTGCGGCGTCTACCCCCTGGAGGACGGCGGGAGAAAGAACGCCTGCGATTCGGGCCGGAACGGGGACATGCGGGACGGCGCGAAGATCGACTTCACCGTCCACGTCCCGTCGGGCGTCGACTTCGAGGCCCGGACGGTCAACGGCGGGATCGAGACCGGCGAGCTCGGCGGGGACGTCACCGTGTCCACGGTGAACGGCGGGATCGAGGTCACCGGAACCGGAACGGTGGAAGCGAACACGGTGAACGGATCGATCGAGGCGGTGACTGGGGCCGCCCGGTGGGACGGCGACCTCGAGTTCGAGACCGTCAACGGGTCGATCACCGTGACGCTGCCGGCCGACGCCAGCGCCCGTGTCAGGGCCGAGACGGTGAACGGCCGACTCGACACCGACTTCCCGCTCACGGTCGAGGGACGGTGGGGACCCCGCCGGATGGAGGGAACGATCGGTGGCGGCGGCGGCGGAACGTTGAGGCTGGAGACGGTGAACGGCGCCATCCGGCTGCGTCGGTCCTAGCGGGCCGCCGGAGGCGACAAGGGAGATGGGGACGCGGTTCACCACCGGCCTCCTGTTCGCCGTCCTGATCGTCGGCCAGCCGGCCGGCGCGGGCCTGGCCCAGCCGCTCGACGCGCGCCTCGATGCCTACGTGGGCGCCTACCGTGTGCCCCCCCACGGGACGATGTCGCTGTCGCGGTTCGAGCATGGCGGGAGAGTCATCCATCTCTTCACCGACTTCTCGGACGGCTGGAGGGGGGTCGTCGAGCCGGGTCGGGGGGACACCCTGCGAATCGTGCCCCACGAGGGGCCCGCTCCCGAAGCCCGCCCCAGGATCGTTCTCGGCGAGGACACCACCGGCCGCAGGACTGTGAGCCTCCATCTGGAAGATCGCCCGACCCGGGTCGGAAGGAAGCTGGCGCTCAGGGTCGAGCCGGTGACGTTCTCGAGCGGCGCCCTCGAACTCGCCGGCGAGATCGTTCTCTCCGGGGAGACCGGGGGTCGGCCGGGCGTCGTGTTCGTTCACGGGAGCGGTCCCGCGACGCGGAACGACTACCGGGAGTGGAGCTGGTACTTCGCGGCGAACGACGTCGCGACGCTGATCTACGACAAGCGGGGAGCCGGTGACTCCGAGGGGGATTGGCGCGAGGCGAAGTTCCCCGACCTGGCCCGGGACGCGATCGCCGCCGTGCGACGTCTCCGCGCCCACCCGGGCGTCGATCCCGGGCGGGTAGGGCTCAGCGGGGGCAGCCAGGGAGCCTGGGTCGCACCCATCGCCGCCCGGATGGACGAGGAGATCCGCTTTCTCGTTCCCACGGGTGGGGGACCGATCACGCCGGCCGAGCAGGAGATCTATCGCCGCGCCCGGGTCGTCCAGGACGCGGGCCATCCGGCCGAGACCGTCGATGTCTCCCGGGAGGTGGTCACCCTGTATTTCGACTACCTCGGCTCCGGCGGGGAGGACGAGGAGCTGGCGGCGCGCGTCAGCGAGGCGTGGAGGAGATACGGAGCGGAGGAGTGGTTCCCCCTCCTCGATCTCCCCGCCTCGGATCCCACCGTGGAGGAGTGGCCGGAGGGGCGGCGCCGATTCGCCGAAGAGCTGTTCTTCGACCCCGCGCCCTCGGTCCGCGCGATCTCCCTGCCGACGCTGGCGATCCTGGCGGGCGAGGACCAGGGCTTCCCCACCCGACGCACCGCAGCGGCGTGGAGAAATCTGGTCGATCCCGAATGGCTCGAGCTGTGGATCATTCCGGGGGTGGATCACGGGTTCTGGGTCACCGGCGATCCCGCCCGCGGACGCCACCAGTCCCCCCGGATCTTCGAAGGGTTGCTCGCCTGGATCCATCGAACGGTGGGTGGTCCCCCACCGCTCCCCCGGCTGAGGATCAGCCGCCCGCTCGAGGGGGCGTTCGCGGAATGCTCTCCAGCAGCTCCTGCGGTGGCCCCTCGTTCACCCGGACCTCCTTCACGACGATGACGATCCCCTGCGACTCTTCGTCCAGCATCGCCTTCAGCTGGGGCATCTGTGACTTCATCATCTGCTCGGCCATGGCCCGCTGCTCGGGAGGAAGCTCGGCGAGCTGCTCCTCCATCTCCTTCAACTGTTCCTTCATCTCCTGGCGCTCCTCCTCGGGGATCGAGGCGGCCATCCCCTCGAAGGCGGTCGTCGTCCGGTGGGGAAGCAGGAGCCCCTCCACATCCTCGTACCGCTCGAAGCGCGCCCGTACGGTGATCGGGATCCATCCCTCGGGACCCTGGACCTCCCCCTCCATGACGAAGCGAAGGGGGACGTAGAGCTCCTGGTCCCACCACATCGTCAGCGACGCGTCCCGGAGGTCGTCCTGCGCCTCGACGTCGAGCCGGCTCAGGTCGTCGACGACGAGGACCCAAGCTTCCCGCCCGTCCACCGATTCGCTCCCGGTCAGGCGGGCGGCTCTCTCGAGATCCGTGATCATCCCGTAGACGTCGAAGTCCATCGGGCCGCGAGCCGCGGTGGCCTCCCCGACCTTCTCCACGGCGTCGGCGGTGAGCTTCCGGGCGCCGTAGCTCGCCAGCGCCCCGAGCCCGGCCTGGGCGACGCTCGAGAGGATCTGGCCGCCGCCTGCGCCGCCACCCGGGCCTCCGGGGCCCCCGCCGGCGATCGTCTTCCCGAGCGCCCCCAGGAGCTGGTCGGGGTCGGTCTTGCCGCGGAGAACGTCGACCATCGGTGCGAACTGCCCCAGCGCGGCCTTCGAGATCTGGGAGATCGCGAACTCCATGCCGGCACGCTTGGCCCCCTCGAGGAAGGCGTCCTTCAGCCGATCCGGATCCTTCAGGGCGGCGAATCCCCCCTCCGTCTGCGCCGTCTCGAGGAACGGGCTGACGAACTCGGCGAGCTCGTGCTGGCCGGCGCCGGCCAGGGAGTTCTGGACCTGGGAGAGGCCGCTCTGGGCGAGCGCTCCGAGCATGGCGTCCCGCACGCCTTCCAGGACGCCCCCCTCCGGGGCCAGGTCCCCGAGTGGGGTATCGTCGAAGTAGCCGCTCTCCAGAGCGAGCGACAGCGAGCTCACGGGAACGAACACCGTCCGCCCGTTTCGCTCCTCCCGCTCGTAGTAGGCGACGGTCTCGTTGCCGTCGATCTCCTGGATCAGGGTGTAGTTGTCGATGTCCTCGACACGGGCCTCGTATCGCTCGCTCGCGGTGCGGAGGATCTCGGCGGCGGTCCGCTGTGCGGAGGCCGGTGCAGCAATGGCCATGAACGAGAGGGCGACCAGAGGAAAGGCGAGGATCCGGCGTACCATGGGTTCCACTCCAGATCGGATTCGGACTGTCGGACGACGAGGTCGGTAGTATCCCGCGGTGGGAAAAATTCCTCAAGTCTGCCGAGAGGATCGGCGCGGAGGGAAGGTGCGGGGAGGGGGCCCCTGCACGGAGCCACCCCCCCGCGAGGTGCGCTATTTCAGCACGATCTCCCTGGCGAGCTTTCCGCCGAGGATCTCTCGCAGCTGCGAGCGCACGACCGTCGCCTGATCGGCGTCGTCCATGCCGCCGAAGATCTCGTCGATCATGGGATCGAACTTTTCGAACGCGCCGTCGAGGGCAGCCATGTTCTCGTACTCGATCAGGAGCATCAGGTCCCAATCGCCCGGATGGCCGGCCTGGCCCGTGAGGATCTTGTAGGACTCGATGTATCCCCGATTCATCGCCTCGTCGTTCACCCTCTTCCACCCCGCCGCCAGGTCCCGGAGATAGTTGTTGAAGTTGCCGGGCGTGGTCTTCACGTAGCTGATGTCCCAGACGGTCGTCTCCTCGTACGGCCGGTCCTGGGCATGCGCGTCGTCCGGCAGCACGAGGAAGGTGACGAGGAGGGCCAGAGCCAGGGAAACGGGTCTCCAATCGAGGCGCATGGATGTCCTTTCGTGACAGGGGTGAGCGCGAGTCGTTCTCCGATCCCGTGCTCGTCGACGAATTTTGTTGTTGTCGCGGGAATCATAGACGACTACCGTTTGATAGCCGTTAGCCGGCAGCTAACGGCGCAAACCAGATCGAGAAAGGACCGTCCTTGATCCAGCTGCGTCTTCTCGGCTCGGCTCGGCTTCTGGCCCGTGACGGAGGGGAGGCGCGCAATGTTCTCGCCCAACCCCGGCGCTTCGCGCTGATCGCCTGGCTCGCCCTTCATGGTACCGTAGGACGCGAAACCCTGCTCGGCGTCTTCTGGCCCGAGTCCGATACCACTCGCGGCCGTTCGGCTCTTCGCAACGCCCTCCACTTCCTGCGCCGCGAGCTCGGGGCCGACGTGATCGAGTCGCTCGGCGACGGGGCGCTGCGGGTCTCGCCCGATACGGTGTGGTGTGACGCGAACGCCTTCGTCCGGGAGATCGACGAGGGACGGGCCGAGCGGGCGCTGGAGATGTATCGGGGCGATCTGCTCGAGGGGTTCTACGTTGACGGGGCCCCGGATTTCGAGCGGTGGGTCCAGGAGGAGCGCGCCCGACTTCGCCGTCGGGCGTTGGGGATCGCCTCGGAGCTCGCGAAAGAGGCGGCGGAGAGCGGGCAGATCCCGCTCGCACTTCACCACGCCCGGCGGGCGCTCCGGATCGAGCCCGACGACGAGGCCTCCCTGCGGCTGTTGGTGGCCCTGCAGTGGGAGAACGGTGACCGGACTGGGGCGATCCGGTCCTACGAGCGTTTCGCCGAGCGAATCGAAGAGAGGTACGGCCTCGAGCCGGCGGCGGAGACCGTCATCCTCCTTCGAGAGCTTCGCGACCTCTAGGCGGGGAGGGAGCCGCCGTCCGAGCCATGGAGCTCGATCCCCGACTGGAACGGCTCGCGGAACTTCTGGAGGAACGGGAGGCCCGGCGCCGCGTACCGCGCGCTTCCCACCACATCGAGGCGGCGGTCGCGCTGATGCTCCGCCAGCGCGAGGCGGTGGAGATGCTGCTCGTCCGCCGGGCCGACCGCGAGGAGGACCCGTGGTCGGGCCACGTTGGCCTGCCCGGAGGACAGCGGGAGGAGGGGGACGAAGACCTCGTCGAGACCGCCCGTCGGGAGACGGAGGAGGAGACCGGCGTGGACCTGGGAGAGGTGGGACGCACCCTCGGGTTCCTCGACGAGGTGACCCCGGGCGGGCCGTGCCTTCCGCCGATCGTCGTCTCCCCACTGGTGACCGCGGTTCCGGCGGAGCTGAGGACGGAGATCGATCCGAGGGAGCTGCGGGACGCGGCCTGGGTGCCCCTCACTGCGCTGGCGGATCCCGCGGCGCGGGACGAGCACGTCGAGCGGATCGGAGGGAGCGACGTCTCCTTCCCCGCGATCCGGTACGGCGAGTTCGAGGTGTGGGGGCTCACCTACCGCATCGTGACCGGCTTCCTCGAGGTGGCCGAGCGGGCGTGGTCGGAGTTCTGAGCTTCGGGCTCGCGGGGGCGGATCGCCCACCCGACCAGAAGCCACTGCGCGATCGTCACGAGAACGCCCGCCACGTCCGTTTCGTTCCCGACGGCGTCGAACCGGAGCAGCGCGAACTGGATCGGAAGGAAGCCGGCGAGTACTCCCAGCCGCGCCGTGTTCGCCCGGGTCCAGGGAACGGCGTCTCGCTCCCGTCCGCTTCGCAGGTCGCGGACGACCCAGACGAGCGCGGCGAGGGCGAACCCTCCGAACAGGAGCGGACCCACGATCGCCAGGGAGACGTGGATGCCGAGCGTGTCGCCGGAGAAGGTGAACTGCTCGGGGCGGGTCAGCGCGAGCCAGGTGGCGCCCGCGCCGAGATAGCCGTGCCACCCCACGACGAGGGCGTGGAAGGGCATCCGCGCCCCGCGCCAGCCAAGGGCGAGCATCGCCGCGGCCAGGGCGGTGCCGAGCGCCAGGAACCAGTAGTCGCCTTCCGTTCCGGCGCCGTGAAAACCGAAGCCGGCCCACCGGTAGGACGGGCCGTCGAACGCGCCCCGTACGAGCGGGAGCCAGAAGACGACGGTGGTGAGCGCGGTCCAGTGGAGGAGCACGCGCAGGAGTCGGTCGGGACGTCCAGCCATGGATCGCCTCCCCTCGGATCGAGCAACCGTGAACGAGAGCTCGGGGGGTCCTACGGAAAACGGGAGCAGCGGGTTTCCGTCTTCGACCTTAGGTTCGCCCCGCATGGACTACCGCGTCTTCACCGTCGAGGAGGCGAACCGCCTCGTTCCGCTCCTGGAGCGGGTGTTCGCGGAGATCGACGAGGCCCGGGAGCGGGGCCGCCACCACCACGAGAAGCTCCAGATGCTGGACGTGCTGTGGGGCGAGCGGGTGGAGGATCCGGACAACCCCGACCACGAGGAGTACCTCGAGCACCGCCGCGGGCTGGACGAGGCGGTGGAGAGCGTGGAGGAGACGGTCCGGGAGGAGATCGTCGAGCGGGGGATCCGCTTCCCCTCCGGCGGGCTCCAGCACGGGCTCGTGGATTTCCCGACCAGCCTGGAGGGGCGCTGGGTGTACCTGTGCTGGGAGCGGGGCGAGCCCGAGCTCCGCTACTGGCACGAGGTGGAAGGGGGCTATGCCGGCCGCCGGCCCCTCACCCCCGAGCAGGCGGCCGTCATGGGAGAGGACGACCCGGCGGAGCTGGACGACTCTCGGCTCGACTTCTGAGAGACGACGCGCTCAGACCGGCCGGACCAGGATCTCGCGGGCGATGTCGGCGTCGATGGCGAGCTCGGTCTCGCCCACCCGCACCACGCAGGCGGGCCGCTGCTGCAAGAGCGTGATCTCCGCGCCGGGCAAGAAGCCGAACACCGACAGCGTGCCGTGGCGATCCCCGTTCTTGCCGCCAAGGCAGGCGACCGTGGCCGCCGCGCCGGACTCGAGCTCGGCCAGCGGCCGGACCCCTTCCGGCAGATCCGCGCCCCCGGTGGCCGTCCGGCCCAGCAGCCGATCCATCCAGGAGACGGTCCGCGGCTTCTCGGGGAACTCGTAGCCGCAGCCCGGGCACCGCACCAGGTGGCACATCGCCCCCAGCGGACAGCCGTGCGCGCACAGGGTGTCCACCTTCTCGAAGGCGAACCCGCAGAGGGGACAGGTCAGGAGATCGGCAGCCATGCGCCGAGCTGGTGGAAGGTGCCGCCGACGAGGAAGGCGAAGGGGAAGATGAACGCGCTCATCCGGACCGCGACCCGCACCCCGTGCTCGCGTGCGATGATCAGGAGATTCGCGAAGCAGGGGATGAAGAGCGTGATCGTGATCATGGCGACGAAGATCTGGTGCGGGGAGAGGACGGCGTTCGGCCCCGTCGCCGCGTCCAGGATGTAGACCGCGCCGAAGTCCCGCCGCAGGAACCCCACGAGAAACGCGTTGGTCATGTCGCTGGGGAGCCCGAGCCAGCCGGTCACGAGGGGCTCGCCGATGTCCGCGATCCGGCCCAGCAGGTCGAGCTCGTCGAGGACGAACAGCACGAAGGTGCCGAGCAGGAAGAGCGGCACGACCTCCTTGAGGTACCACTTGAGCCGCCCGTACGTCTTCACGAGGACGTTGGAGGCCTGGGGCCACCGCATCGGGGGCACCTCGAGGACGAACTCGCTCGAGGAGGCGCCCCACAGCCGGGCGGTGAGCCACCCCACGAACAGGATCACCCCGACGATCACCACCACCCACAGCATCGCCGCCGGAAGGCTCAGGGCCGTCGTCATCGCGAGCAGCACCCCGAGCTGGGCCGAGCACGGCACCGCGAGGGCGAGCAGCAGGGTGGTGACGATCCGCTCGCGTCGGGTCTCGAGGATCCGGGTCGACATCGTCGCCATCGTATCGCAGCCGAGCCCCAGGATCATCGGGAGCACGGCCTTGCCGTTGAGCCCCATCTTCCGGAACAGCCGGTTCACCATGATCGCCATTCGCGGGAAGTAGCCCGAGTCCTCGAGGACGCTGAAGGCGAGGAAGAAGGTGGTGACGATCGGCAGCACGATGGCGAACGCGTAGGAGAGGCCCATGGTGATCAGGCCGTATTCGCCGACGAACAGGTCGTGGACGAAGCGGGAGACCGACGGCCACCACGCCCCGGCTCCGTTCGCGGCGAGCTCGTAGCCCGGGACCACCACCTCGCGGGAGAGGGTGCCGACCGTCCACTCGTGGACCGGGGTGACCGGCAGGCCGATCGGGTGGGCGACGGTCTCGACCGCGTGGGCGTGGCCGAAGGGGAGCAGCGCGTCGAGGAAGCGGATCACGAGCGGGCCGATCCGCTGCTGGAAGATCGCGACCTCGAAGAAGTCGACCAGGGTGCCGGCTCCGAGCAGGCCGACGAACCAGAAGACGGCACCGAGGACGAGCCCCAGCACCCCGAGGCCCTTCCACGGGTGCATCGCCCAGAAGCCGAGCCGGACCCGCAACGACGCGTGGCGCGGCTGCTCGATCGCCCAGGTGCTCTCGAGGATGTCCGTCACCCGCTCGAGGGCGGCGCGGTTGCGCGCGTACTCGTCGTTGCCTTCCAGGATCCTCCCGAACCGGCGCGGGATCCGGGCCTCGTCGATGGCCTCGATCAGCTCCTCCGTCCCCCGGTCGCGCACCGCGACGGTGGGCACGACCGGGATCCCCAGGATCTCGGAGAGCGCCTCCACGTCGATCCGGCCGCCGCGCTCCTCGAGCTCGTCGTGCATGTTGAGCGCCAGGACCATGGGCCGGCCGAGCTCGGCGAGCTGGAGGGTGAGCAGCAGCGCCCGCCGCAGGTTCTTCGCGTCGGCCACCTGGAGGATCGTCGCGTCGTCGCTCTCGAGCAGCAGGTCGCGGGCTACCCTGGCGTCCTCGCTTCGGGGAGAGAGGTCGTTGATGCCAGGCGTGTCCACCACCTCGACGGTGCGGTCGCCGAGGTCCGCCCGCGCGCGGACGATCTCCACGGTGGTGCCGGGGTAGTTGGAGACGGTGACGTAGCGGTTCGTGAGGTTCCGGAAGAGGACGCTCTTGCCCACGTTGGCGTTGCCGACCAGAACGAGGGTGGCGGCCTCCCGCGCCCCTTCGCGCCCGGGGGCGTGCGGAAGGGGTCGATCGCGGGTCTCGAGCGTGGGCATGGTCCCGAGGATACGCCGTCCCGAATCCGGATCAAGAGGGTCCGGCAGGGCCTACGAGAGCTCGCGGAGGTCTCCCCACGACCGTGCGGGGAAACTCCCCACGAGGCCCCCGGGGCGGTAGATCCGCTGGACGTACTGGCGGACCATCCGCTCGGCGGTGAAGAAGGAGCCGTTCAGCGCGATGGTCGAGCGCGTGACCCGTCTCCACCCCTCCGGATCGCGATAGAAGAGCGGAAGGACCTCCTCCTCCAGCCTGGCGTACAGGGCGTCGGCATCCATCTCCTCGTCGCCCTCGCCCTCCCACGTCTCGCCGATCGACCAGCCGGTCTTCCCCTCCACGTGCCCCTCGATCCACCAGCCGTCGAGGACGCTCAGGCTCGGCACGCCGTTCAGCGCGGCCTTCATGCCGCTGGTGCCGGAGGCCTCGAGGGGCCTGCGCGGGGTGTTGAGCCACACGTCGACGCCCGCGGTCATCCGTGCGCCGAGATCCATGTCGTAGCCGGGCAGCCACACCGCGCGGAGCCCGTCGGAGGTCCCGCCCGCGGCCTCCACGATCCGCCGGATCATCGCCTTGCCGTCCTCGTCGGCGGGGTGGGCCTTGCCCGCGAAGAGCACCTGGATCGGGCCGGCGTCGCGGGCGATCCGCTCGAGCCGCTCGAGATCGTGGAAGAGGAGGCCGGCGCGCTTGTAGGCGGTCGCGCGGCGGGCGAAGCCGAGGGTGAAGGTGTCGGGGTCGAGCCGGATGCCGGCGCGCGCCTCGGCCTCCCGCAGGAGGCTCGCCCGGGCCTCGGCGTGAGCGGCGGCGATCTCGTCGAGCGGGAGCGTCACCGCGTGGCGGAGGACGGAGTTCCCGCGGCGCCAGCCCGGCAGGCGGCGGTCGTACAGCTCGCGGAACGGAGGCGACGTCCAGGTGGCCGCGTGGACCCCGTTGGTGATCGCCTCGATCTCGCGTCCGGGGAACATCTGCTGCGACACCTGCGCGTGGCGCCTGGAGACGCCGTTCACCGAGCGGGAGGCGAGCAGGGCCAGGCGGGTCATGTCGAGCCCGCCCTCCTCGATCGCCCCGATGGCGGAGAGCCCCTCCACGCGGTCGGACCCGAGCACCGAGGCCGCGAGCTCGGCGGGGAACACGTCGTGGCCTGCAGGAACCGGGGTGTGGGTGGTGAAGACACACCTCCGCTGCACCGCCGCCAGGCCGTCTCCGCCGGGCTCCCCACCCTCCGCGGCCGACCCGAGCAGCGGGAGGGCGAGCAGGGCCGAGTGGCCTTCGTTCAGGTGGTATACGGGGGGCTCGATCCCCAGGGCGTCGAGCACGGCGATCCCCCCGATGCCGAGGACCGCCTCCTGTCGGAGCCGGTCGCGGAGATCCCCGCCGTACAGTCGGTCGGTGATCGCCCGGTCCTCGTCGGCGTTCTCGGGAAGGTCGGTGTCAAGGAGGTAGACCGGGACCTCGCCCGCCTCGCCCCGGACGGGGTAGCGCCATGCGCGGATCGCGACCGGACGGCCGCCGACCTCGATCGTCGCGCGCGCGCCGGCCTCCTCGAGCCGCTCCTCGGGCGACCAGGTGGCGGGCTCCTCCCGCTGGTGGCCGGATTCGTCGAGGCTCTGCCTGAAGTACCCCTCCCGGTGCGCCAGGGTGATCGCGGCCATCGGCACGCCGAGGTCGGCGGCGGCCCGGACGGTGTCGCCCGCCAGCACGCCCAGCCCTCCGGCGTAGGTGGGGATCGCCGACTCGAGGCCGATCTCCATCGAGAAGTACGCGATCGTGTCCATGCGAGGCGTGTCCAGAGGGAAGAGTCGCAGAGGAGCCACGGGGCGTGACGATGTGGAGCGGGGAATATAGCCGGAGGGACGAGGCCGATTCCAGCCGGATTCTCCCCACAGCGGAAGGGTCATTTCCCCTACGGAGAGTTTCCGCGGGCGGTCCTATGCTCATGGCGAGAATCCGGATCTTCCCACGGAAAGGAGTCTTCCATGGCCGATCGAGAGAAGCCGCACGCGACCGGCAAGGTGAAGCCGGGCGACGTCAGCCAGCGGGTCGGAGTCGAGCAGATCCGGTCCCGCGGGGTGGACGTCGAGGAGCTGATCGAGAAGCTGATCGACGCCGCCGGCGCCGAATTCACGACCTACTACTACTACACGATCCTGCGGATGTACCTGGCGGGGAACGAGGACTACAAGGAGATCACCGAGGACGCCCGGCTGGAGGACCGGGCCCACTTCGAGCTGATCACCCCCCGGATCTACGAGCTCGGGGGCGAGATCCCGCGCGACATCCGGGAGTTCGCCGATCGGGCGGGGTGCCCCGACGCCTACCTGCCCGACGAGCCGACCGCGGAGAACATCCTCGAAGTGCTGCTCGAGGCCGAGCGGTGCGCAATCCGGACCTGGAGCGAAGTGTGCGACCTGACGCTGGGGAAGGATCCCCGCACCTACGACATGGCCTCCCGGATCCTACAGGAGGAGGTGGAGCACGAGGCGTGGTTCATCGAGCTGCTGTCGATGGAGCGGGACGGCGAGGTGCGGCCGAGCGGCCACTTCCGCCGCGGCGAGCCGGGCGACGCCCCCTACAGCAAGAACCTGGGGTTCTACAACCCCTGAGCGTGTGACCCACGAGGTCACGTTCCTGACCCCCGACGGCGAGGCCCGTGTCCGGGTGGCCGAGGACGAGTACGTCCTCGTGGCCGCCTGGGATGCGGGCCTCGACCTGCCCTCCCCGTGCCTGCAGGGATGGTGCACGACGTGCGCCGCCCGGCTGATCGAGGGGGAGGTCGACCAGTCCGAGGCGCTGCGGTACTACCCGGAGGACGCGGAGGGGGACTTCGTGCTGCTGTGCAGCGCCTATCCCCGCTCGGACCTGGTGGTCCGCACCCACCAGAAGGAGGCGATGCGCGAGAACCGCGCCCGCCACGGGCTGCCGGCCCCCCGCGGCTGACCCCGCCGGGGATCCGTCACCCCGCGGGCTCCTCCTCCCCGCGACACCGCACCAGCATCGTCCACTCCCCCTCCTGCACCGTCTCGCCGCGCTCGTTCAACAGGGTGACGGAGAGCCGCACGATGCCGCGGCCGGCGGTGGAGCTCCGCCGCTTTCCGGCCACCTCCAGCCGCACTCTGACGGCGTCGTCCGGCCGAAGCGGCTCGCGGAAGCTCCAGTCGAGACCGAGGAACGCGATCAGCGTGCCCCGGGTGAGACCGAGCCCGTTCATCAGGCCGGTGGCCACGGCGAGCCCCAGCACCCCGTGGGCGATCCGGCCGTCGTAACCCCGCTCGGCCGCGTAGGCGTCGTCGAGGTGAAGGGGGTTGAAGTCGCCCGAAACCTCTGCGAAGGCGGCGATGTCCTCCGCGCTCACCTCCCGGACCTCGGTCTCGAAGGAGGCGCCGACCTCGAAATCCTCGAAGGCGTGCGGCTCGATCATCGCTTATCCACGGTGCACGGGAGAGGGTGAGGAGGCAACCTCCGTTGAACTCTCGTCCCTTTCCTTCTAATAAGGAGGGCGTGAGAGGATCCGCCCTTCGACCCGCCGCTTTCCTGGTCGCCGGCCTCTTCGTGGCCGCCCCCCTCGTCGCGCAGGAGCCGGGCTCCGAGGCCGCGATCGTCCTCGACGGCGCCACCCTCGTCGACGGAACCGGCGCCGCGCCCGTCGCCGACGCCCAGGTCGTGGTCCGGGGGGACCGGATCGCGTGCGCGGGAGGCGAGGAGGAGTGTCCGGCGCCCGAGGGGGCGCGGTCGCTCGACCTCGAGGGCCGGTGGATCGTGCCCGGTCTCGTCGACGCGCACGTCCACTTCAGTCAGACCGGCTGGGTCGACGGCCGGCCGGACGCGGTCGATCTCCGCGACCGGCATCCCTATCCCGAAGTGGTCGCGGAACTGGAGTCGAATCCGGGCCGCTTCCTGCGCGCCTACCTGTGCAGCGGGGTCACCTCGGTCTTCGACGTCGGCGGCTACCCGTGGACCTGGACGCTCCGGGAGCGGGTCGCGGACGACCCGACCGCCCCCCGGGTGGAGGCCGCGGGCCCGCTTCTCTCCACGGTCGACTTCTGGCTGAACCTGCCCGGCGAGCGCCAGTTCGTGTACATGGCGTCCGACTCGATCGTCCGCCGCGCCGTGCGCTACCACGCGGCCAACCACACCGACGCGGTCAAGGTTTGGTACATCACTCCGCCCCAGCCGCCCGACTCCTCCCGGGCGAGGGTGTTGGTGCGGGCTGCGGCGGAAGAGGCCGAGGCCCGGGGGATCCCGCTGATCGTCCACGCCACCGGGCTGTGGGAGGCGAAGGACGCGGTCCGCGCGGGCGCCGATCTGCTCGTCCACAGCGTCTTCGACGAGCCGGTGGACGAGGAGTTCCTGCGGCTGGCGAGGGAGAGCGGGGTCCTGTACACGCCGACGATCATGGTGCTGGAGGGGTACGCCGACGTGTACCGGAACCGGTTCGACGGCTCCCGCTATCCGCTCTCCTGCGTGGACCCGCAGACCCGCGCCCTCGTGAACAAGCCCCTGCCGGAGGCCCGGCTCCCGCGCGGAGCCGACACCCCCCGGGCTGCCGCCGCACGCGAGGAGCGCCTGGAGCGGACCCTCGAGAACACCCGCCGGGTCCACGAGGCGGGGATCCCGATCGTGGTCGGCACCGACGCCGGAAACCCGGGGACCCTCCACGGCCCCTCGATCCACCGGGAGATCGAGCTGGTGGCGCGGGCGGGGCTCACCCCGATGGAGACGATCGTCGCCGCCACCCGTAACGGCGCCCGGGCAATGGGCCGGGAGGCCGATCTGGGGACCGTCGAGGCCGGCAAGCGGGCCGACCTGCTCGTCCTCTCCGCCGACCCCCTCGCCGACCCCGCCCACCTGCGGGAAATCGTGTGGGTGATGAAGGGGGGCGCGCTCCACTCCGCCGAGGATCTGCGCCCGGCCGATCGGCGCTGACGCGGGGATCTCCCCACACCCTCCAGCGGAAAACTCCCGACATCGTCGCGGCGCGATGTATGTCACCATGAAAACGTTCGTCGGCACAGTGACATACGTCCCGTGGCGGTACCCGTGGCGACCCAGCGACCCCAGGACCTCGTCTTCAGCCTCTTCGGCGAGTATCTGCTCGACCGGCCGGGCCCGATCTGGGTCGGCGACCTGATCGAGCTGCTCGCGCCCTTCGGCCTCTCGGAGAACGCCGTCCGCACTGCGCTCTCCCGGATGGCCCGCAAGGGGTGGCTCGAGACGGAGCGGCGGGGGCGGAGGAGCTTCTACGACCTCTCGCCGCGCGGTCGCACGCTCCTGGAGAAGGGCGCCGAGCGGATCCACGACCCGCCTCGCGGGGAGCGGTGGGACGGCGGCTGGACGCTCGTCTCCTACTCGATCCCCGAGGAGGACCGGGAGGCCCGGGACCGGCTCCGCGACCGGCTGCTGTGGCTCGGGTGCGGCTCGCTCGGAGGGGGCCTCTGGATCTCTCCCCACGACGTCGAAGCCCCGGTCGTCGAGGCGGCCGAAGAGCTCGGCGTGGACGGTTTCCTGGAGGTGTTCCGGGGCGACCACCTCGGCGTGTCGGATCCCGGTGCGCTGGTCGCGAAGTGCTGGGATCTCGAGGCGATCGAGGTCCGCTACGCGGATTTCGTCGGCGCGCACGAGCCCGGCTACCGCGCGAGCCTCGCGGCCGCCGGAAGGGGCGAGCTCTCTCCCGAGACCGCCTTCGTCCGCCGCTTCGAGCTGATCCACGAATACCGCGAGTTTCCGCTGATCGATCCGTTTCTCCCGCAGGCGCTCCTGCCCGGGAGATGGAGCGGCCACGCCGCCGCCTCTCTCTTCGACAGATACCACGAGCTGCTGACCGAGCCCGCCGACCGATACGTCGACTCGGTGCTCGGCGAGCCGGTTCCCGTACCCGCATGAAGGAGGAAACGATGGCCCCGTTCGAGTCGCGACCCGCCGAGTCGTTCGGTTTCGAGGAGATCCGCTACGAGAAGGGCGACTGGGTCGCCACGATCACGATCGACCGGCCCCACAACTACAACGCCTACTCCACCGAGGCCCTCGAGGAGCTCGCCACCGCCTTCCGCGACGCTTCCTTCGACGACGCCGTGGGGGTGATCGTGCTGACCGGCGCCGGCCACCGGGCCTTCTGCACCGGCGGGGACGTGAAGGAGTACGAGGCGGTCTACACCGAGAAGCCGCGCGACTACTGGAAGTACATGCGCCTCTTCCGCGCCTACATCGAGAGCATCGTCACGAGCGGGAAGCCGGTGGTGGCGCGGCTCAACGGGATGGCGGTCGGCGGCGGCAACGAGTCGCAGTCCGCCTGCGATCTGGCCGTCATGGCCGAGCACGCCTGGATCGGCCAGGTGGGCACGCGGGTCGGGAGCGTCGCCTGCGGAGGCGCGACCCAGTGGCTCCCGATGATGGTGGGGGACCGCCGCGCCCGCGAGATCCTCCTCTTCAACGGCAAGATCCCCGCTCCCCAGGCGCTCGAGTGGGGGCTGGTGAACCGGGTGGTGCCGTCGGTGACGAAGGCCGGCTCCTTCGTCGAGGGGGCGAGCGAGGAGCAGATCGAGAAGGCGCTCGCCGAGGAGGGCGGCTACGCGATCAGCCTCGAGAAGCTCGACGAGGCGGTGGCCGAGCTGGCGGGCAAGCTGCTGCAGCAGTTCCCGGAGTGCACCCGCTACACGAAGCAGCAGGTGAACTTCTGGAAGGAGCTCTCCTGGTACCAGACGATCGGCCACGCCTCCGACTGGCTCGCGCTCCACTACGCGAGCTACGAGCCGTGGGAGGGGATGCGGGCGTTCGTCGAGAAGCGCCCGCCCCGCTACATGGAGCTGCGGCGGAAGGCGGCCGATCGGGGCTCGAGCGAGTTCGTTTGGGGTCCCTACTCGCGGGAGTGCGGGGAGTGCGGGGCGGAAGGGTTGCCGGCCGGCTTCGACCATTGCGGGGCGTGCGGCGCCCCGCTGAATGGCGCCGGCCCCGCCCGGGAGGCCCGGCCCGCCGGGGCTGCGAGCGGGACGGGCGAAGGGACGCCGTGAGCGGCGGCCCCGCGATCCGGGAGGCGGGTCCGCTGTCGGGCCCCCGGCTCCTCGACTTCGAGGGCGACGGCGACCTCGACGGGATCCTCGCCCGGTGCCGGGAGATCGTGGAGGATCCCGACCACCCCACCGTCTCGCGGTGGCGGGAGAGCGGCGGGTCCGTGCTCGGCCACTTCCAGGTGTATTTCCCGGAGGAGATCGCCCACGCCGCCGGCATGCTGCCGGTGAAGATCCGGGGCGCGGAGGTGGACCGGCGCGACGCCGACTCCCACTTCGGCTCCTACCTCTGCTCGATCCTCCGGAGCTCGCTCGAGCTGGCGCTCACCGGCCGGCTCGAGCTCGACCTCTTCGTGACCCATCCGATCTGCGACGCCGCGCGGAACCTCGCCGGCATCTGGTCGCGCAACCTCGACGTCCCGGCGGAGATCCTGTACTTCCCGCAGAACCCGAACTCCACCTTCTCGATCACCTACCTGCAGGAGGAGTACCGCCGGGTGCTCCGCGACGTGGCGTCGATCGCCGGACGGATGCCCGGGGTCGAGGACCTGAGGCGCTCGATCGAGGTGTTCAACCGCAACCGCTCCCTGCTGCGCGAGCTGTACCGGATCAAGCGGGAGACGCCGTGGCTGCTCCCGGTGGACGAGGCGTACACGTTGGTCGCCCTCGGGGGGCTGATCCCCCGCGACGAGCACAACCGGCTGCTCGAGGAGCTGATCCCCAGGATCCGGGAGCGGCCCGACCGCAGGCAGGACAAGATGCGTGTCGTCTTCGAAGGCGGCTTCTGCGAGCAGCCGCCCCTCGACCTGCTGAAGGCGATCGCCGAGTTCTGCTACGTGGTGGACGACGACCTTCTGATCGGCCTGCGGTGGATCGAGGACGACGTGCCGACGGAGGGCGATCCGATCCGCAACCTCGCCCGGGCATACCTCGACCACTCCTCCTACAGCCCCGTCCAGCACGATCTGAGAAAGCCGAAGGAGCGGATGCTGCTCGAGCGGATCGAGCGCTCGAACGCCGAGGCGGCGATCGTGGCGGCGGCGAAGATGTGCGAGCCCGGCCTCGACGAGCAGGTCGCCTACTCCCGCGCGCTCGACGAGCGGGAGATCCCGTACTTCGTGACCGAGTTCGAGGAGCGGATGACCAGCTTCGATCATCTCCAGATCCAGCTGGAGACGTTCGTGGAGAACATCCTGTTCGCGTGAATCCACGGGAGAAGGGGACCCCATGAGCGACACCGACCTGATCGGCCGCGGCGCCCGCGAGGGGAAGCGGCTCTTTACCGAATGGTTCGACGGGCTCACCGAGGCCGCCGAGCGGGACGATCCCGCGGCCTACGTGTTCGTGATGGGGAGCCTCGCCGAGGTGCTCCGGAGCTTCGATCTCGACGTAGTGTTCCCCGAGATCAACTCGCTCCAGACGGCGGTGAAGAAGATCTCCGGCGAGTACCTCGGCGAGGCGGAGGACTACGGCTACAGCCCCGACATCTGCGGCTACGTGAAGGCGGACGTGGCGCTCCAGCTGCGGGGCGGCGAGCACCCGCTGGGCCGGGTCCCCAGGCCGACGGTCGCGGTGCTCACGAACGCCTGCAACACCTACATCAAGTGGGCCGAGATCTGGGAGCGGCTCCACGACACGCCCGTCTTCACGATCGACGTCCCGGGCTCGCGCTCGGCCCCCGGTGTGGTGTCCGCGAGCCGGGCGGACTTCGCCCGCGACCTCGACTACGTGGAGCACCAGATCCGGGAGCTGATCTATCTCCTGGAGGAGATCACCGGACGGCGCTTCGACATCGACGCCTTCCGCGACCGGTTGTGGCACGCCAACGCGATGAGCCGGGCGTGGCACCGGGTGCTGGAGATCAACCGCTCGAGCCCGGCGCCCTACGACGCCGTCACCGAGGGCACGATCTACCTCGGGGTGGCCAACGCGTTCCGCGGCACCGGGGAGGGCGCCCGCTACTTCGAGGATCTCGTCGAGGAGCTGGAGGAGCGCCGGCGCCTGGGGCTCACCCCGAGCGGAGACGAGGAGCAGCACCGGCTGATCTTCGTGGGCGTGCCGTGCTACCCGATCTTCCGCCGCTTCTACGAGCTCTTCTCCGAGTGGGGCGGCGCCTTCGTCAGCTCCACCTACCTGTGGTTCGCCTCCGGCGGGCTGGACGAGGAGTTCCAGTACGACCTCGAGGATCCGGTCCGGAGTCTCGCCGAGGGGGTCCTCCGCGGGGTCCGGAGCGCCACCGACAGCATGCTGTTCCACGACCGGGCGCTGCTCCGGGCGATCGACGACTACCGGGCCGACGGGGTCGTCTTCCACCCGGTGAAGAGCTGCCGCACCGTCTCGACGGGACTGGCGGACAGCCGCCGCGCGGTACTGGAGGAGCGCGACGTCCAGTGCCTCTACATCGAGTCGGACATGATGGACGACCGGGTGGTGTCGGAGGCCCAGCTCAAGAACCGGATCGACGCGTTCTTCGAGGGATTGCGCTCGCGGGAGCTGCGCCTTGCCGCCGAGGAGTCGAAGGCGCCCGCGGGCGCCGGCGCGAGCTGATGCCGGGAGGAGGGAGATGACCCACGCCGCAGGAGTGGACGTCGGATCGACCCAGACCAAGGCGGTCGTCGTCGACGACCGGGAGAGGATCGTGGGCCGGAGCCTGATCGAGACCGGCGCCAACGTCGTGACCGCGGCCGAGCGGGCGTACCGGGAGGCGCTGGCGGAGGCCGGGCTCGAGGAGGAGGCGATCGGCCGCGTGATCGGGACCGGGTACGGCCGCTACAAGGTGGAGTTCGGCGACGACCAGGTGAGCGAGATCAGCTGTCACGCCCGGGGGGCCGGGCGGATGTTCCCCGCGACCCTCACCGTGCTCGACATGGGAGGACAGGACACCAAGGCGATCCGCGCCGAGGGCGGGGACGTGCTCGACTTCTGCATGAACGACAAGTGCTCGGCGGGCACCGGCCGCTTCCTGCAGTCGGCGGCCGCCGCGCTCGGCCTCGAGCTCGACGAGCTCGGCCCCACCGCCCTGGCGGGGGAGAGCCCGGTGGAGATCTCCACCACCTGCACCGTCTTCGCCGAGTCCGAGGTGCTCTCGTGGCTCGCCCGCGACAAGAGGATCGAGGACATCCTGCTCGGCGTGCACCGCTCGATCGCCAGGCGCTCGATCGCGCTGCTGCGGCGGGTGGGGATCGAGCCGGAGATCACCTTCACCGGCGGCGTCGCCCGAAACGAGGCGATGGTCGCCGTGCTGGAGGAGATGCTGGAGACGCGGCTCAACGTGAGCGAGGAGTCCCACTACATGGGGGCGCTCGGGGCGGCGCTGTTCGCGCTGGAGCGGGCGGCCGCACCGATCGGCGCGTCGGCCGGGGAGGAGGTGGCGTGATGGCGACCGCGGGAATCGACGTGGGGTCGATCTACACCAAGGCCACGATCGTCGCCGCCGACGGGGCCCTGCTCGGTCGGGCGATGGCGAAGACCGGCTTCCGGCTGGAGAGTGCCGCCGAGAAGGCGCTCGCCGCCGCGCTCGAAGCCGCCGGGATGGAGCGGGAGGCGATCGAGTACGTGGCGAGCACCGGGTACGGCCGCACCCGGGTGGCCTTCCGCGACGTGCAGGCGACCGACCTGACCGCCCAGGCGTGGGGGGGCCGGTCCTTCTTCCCCGAGACCCGGACCGTCCTCGACATCGGCGGACAGACGATGAAGGCGATGCGGATCGACGAGCGGGCCCGGGTGAGCACCTTCCGCCTCAACGACAAGTGCGCGGCCGGCACCGGCGCGTTCCTCGAGAAGGCGGCCGGCTATCTCGGCTACGAGCTCGAGGAGATCGGCCCGCTCGCCGAGGAGAGCGAGGAGCCGGTGCCGATCTCGGGGGTGTGTGCGGTGTTCGCCGAGAGCGAAGTGATCAACCACGTGAGCCAGGGCCGCGAGCCCGCCGACATCATGCACGGGGCGATGCGCTCGCTCATCGACCGTTCGGTCCAGCTGATGCGGCGGGTCCGGATGGAGCCCGAGTTCACGCTCGTCGGCGGCATCATGCGCTTCCCGACGATGGTGCGGGTGATGGAGGACCGGCTCGAGGGAAAGGTGAACGTACCACCGGAGCCGCTGGTGCAGTTCACCGGGGCGATCGGCGCGGCGCTGCTGGCGCGGCGCCGCCTCGAGAAGCTGGAGGCGGCGTGAGCACGCCGGGCCGGTCCGTCCTCGAGTCGCGGGGATGGACGTTCCGGTTCGTCGCCGGGCCGCCCCGGCTGGACGAGGTGGTCGCGCTCTACGAGAAGATGGGGTACGAGGTGCGGCTCGGGACGGCGGACTCCCCCGTCGAGGAGCCCGGATGCGCGACCTGCGCTCCGGGCCTGGACGGATCGAAGGCGGTCTATACCCGGAGGGAGCCGTGAAGGCGGCGGTGTTCCACGGCGACGGGAAGGGGTTGGAGGTCGAGGAGTGGCCCACCCCCGAGCCGGGCCCCGGAGAGATCCTCCTCGAGGTCGCCGGCTGCGGGGTGTGCCACACCGACCTCCACTATCTCGACCACGGCACCCCCACCTTCAAGCCGCCCCCGATCGTCCTCGGCCACGAGGTCTCCGGCACGGTGAGCGCTCTGGGGGAGGGGGTGGACCGCTTCGCGACGGGCGATCGGGTGCTGCTGCCGGCGGTTCTCACCTGCGGCGAGTGCGAGGCGTGCCGCACCGGCCGCGAGAACGTGTGCAGCGACCAGCGGATGCTCGGCAACCACGTCGACGGCGGCTACGCCGAGTACGTGGTGGCCCCCGCCAAGGACGTCTACGAGCTGCCCGCGGAGATCCCTCTGGTGGAGGGATCCATCATCGCCGACGCCCTCACCACCCCCTACCACGCGGTGGTCCATCGCGGCCGGGTGACTCCGGCGGATCGGGTGGTGGTGATCGGGTGCGGCGGCGTCGGCCTCAACATCGTCCAGATGGCGGCCGCGCTGGGCGCCCGGGTCGTGGCGGTGGACGTGGACTCCGAGAAGCTCGAATGGGCCTACCGGCTCGGCGCGAGCGAGACGTTGGAGGCCGGCGGGGTGGAGCGGCTGGACCGGGAGGTCCGCACCCTCACCGACGGCGGCGCCGATGTCGCTTTCGAAGCGGTCGGGCGAGCCGACACCCAGGAGCAGGCGCTCGCGTGCCTGAGGACCGGGGGCCGGCTGGTGCTCGTCGGCTACAGCCCAGAGAAGCTCCCGCTCAACGGCGGGCGGGTGATGTTCCGCGAGCTCGAGGTGGTCGGCTCGCTGGGGTGCCGGCCGGTGGACTACCCGCGCGTGATCGAGATGGTCCGCCAGGGGCGGCTGCAGGTGGCTCCGCTCGTCACCCACCGCTTCGGCCTCGACGAGATCGATCGCGCCTTCGACACCCTGCGGGCGGGAGAGGCGATCCGCTCGGTGGTCTCCCCGTGAGCGGCGGGATGCGAATCGTGGACGCGCTCCTGGGCGAGCACGCAGTCCTCTACGCGTGGTTCGACGCGGTGGAGGAGGCGATCTCGAGCGAAGCTCCCGGAGGCGATCCGCTGCTCGTGGCGTCGCCGCTCCTCGCCACGCTCGCCTCCCACGCGCGGATCGAGAACGAGCTGCTCTTCGAACCCGCGGTCGAGGAGCTCGGCGAGGCGGCCGGGCCGGTCACCGTGATGATCGACGAGCACGAGGAGATCGAGGCCTCCGCCGAGCTCGCGGTGGGGCGGCGGGAGGGAGTGGGGGAGCGTATGCTGGAGGTGCTGGCGCGGGCGCGCGAGCACTTCGAGAAGGAGGAGCGGGTCGCCTTCGCCCACGCCGAGCGGGCGCTCGGAGAGAAGCGTTCGCGGGAGCTCGGCACCGAGTGGGCGGCCCGGCGTGGCGTCCGCCTGGAGTGATCGAGCCGGAAGCAATCGGACCCCGGAAGAGAGGAATGGCGATGTCCCTCGACACGAAAGCGCTGGCGATCACCGCCGCCCTGCTGTGGGGTGGTGCGGTTCTGGTGGTCGGGATCTTCAACCTCGCCACGCCGCCGTACGGAGAGGCGTTCCTGGAGTGGGCCGCGTCGTTCTATCCCGGCTACGACGGCCCGGCGGGGTTCGGCTCGGTGGTGGTGGCGACGCTGTACGGAGCGGCGGACGGGCTGGTGGGCGGGGCCCTCTTCGGTTGGATCTACAATGCGATCGCCGGGCCGCGGGCCTGAGAGCCCGGCGGTCGGCCCCGATCAATCCGGCGGGGCCAGCACCCAGGCGAGCAGCTCGAACCAACGCCGGATCTGGGTGAAGACGAGAAACTCCTCGTGGGCGCGTCGCTGCGCCGAACGTCCCCACGCGTCGCGCCCCGCCGGATCGGCCAGCATCGACTCCAGCGCGATCCGCAGCTCCTCCTCGTCCTCGGGATCGGCGACCATCCTGCCGTCGAGGCCGTCGCGCACCTGCTGGCGGGGCCCGCAGGCGCGGGAGTTCGACAGCACGGGTACGTGCTTCCACATCGCCTCGGTCACGGTGAGGCCGAAGCCCTCCCGAAGCGAGTTCTGCGCGACGAGCGTGGAGGCGCGCTGGAGCGCGTTCACCATCAGCGCGTTCTCGCGGCGAGACTCCATCGGCAGGCACACGATCGCGATGTCGTCCTGGATGGCGGGCTCGAGCCCGACGTACTCGTCGACGAGCGAGGCGAACACCTCCTGCGACTCCGGATCGTCCTTGATCGAGGAGGGGTCGGGCCCCGCGAGGACGAGGCGGACGATGTCGAGCCGCCGCCGCTGGACGGGGTCGTCGGGGACGTCGCCCGAGAAGAGCCGCCGCTTCGTCTCCGCGAAGGCCCGCATGAGGGGGAGGAACCCCTTGAGCCGGTCCCAGCGGGAGATCTGGGTCACGATCGGCCGGGTGAGCAGCCCGATGTCCTCCTGTCCGTTGGCCGGCGCCAGCCTGCCGTCGGCGTAGATCCGCTGGGCCAGGTTCTCGTAGGGCGGCGTGAGGCGCGGACCGGGGCTCACCGCGAGCCCCGACTCCGCCAGGACGCCGACCAGCTTGTGGAGCGACAGGTCCCGGTTCTTGTCGGCCAGAGGATCGATGGCCGGAGAGATGATCGTCGCCCGCCGGGCGAAGTAGTGGGGGATGTATTCGGGAGCCGAGAAGACCGCGTGGAGGTAGTGGTCGGCCCACGGCTCGAGGAACTCCCAGGCCGCCCGCGTCTGCGCGTTCTCCTCGTCGAGGCCGATGTGGCATCGCCAGACGGGGACGACCTCGAGATCCTCGGGCAGGAAGGCGGGAAGACCCATTGGCTGAGGATCGTGGACGACGAGGACGTCGCCCGGCTCCATCATCTCCGCCATCCGCTCCGCGTTCCAGCGGCTCACCCGCTCGTACAGCTCCCGCTCGGAGTCGTCGAAGACGGGGTCACCGGCGCCGTGGATCAGGTTGTGGATCCGTTTGGTGAGCGGGAAGAAGGCGGGCTCCTCGGAGCCGATGACCACCCACTCGGTGTCGATCCCCAGATCTCTCAGCAGCCCCACCATCGTCGGCAGCATCTCGGCCACGCCGCCACCCTGGGCGGTGGAGTTGACCATCCACAACGTCCGGCCCTCCAGCAGGGGGACGACCCGCTCGGCCTCCGCCTCCAGAACCTGCACCGCCGGCGCCAGGTGGGCGACCGCCGCGTAGTCCTCCAGGGTAGCACGGCGCTCGAGGGGGATCGTCTCGGCCATCGTCCGTGACTCCTTCGCTTTTCGTTTCCGTGGATGGGCTCGAACGAGATGGGCGGTGTCGGGCACGGAACGTAACCGCGGCCCAATCCCTCGCCAAGGGGGGGCGGGAAGCGGTCCGAGAGCGCGCGCGGTAGGTTGGAGCCGTCCTGGTTCCGCCGATGGAAAGGAGGAGGGATGCGATATCGTCATCTCGGCCAGGCGGGCCTTCGGGTCTCCGCGATCGGGCTGGGATCGTGGCTCACGTACGGCGACGGGGTGGAGGAGGAGAAGGCCCGCCGGTGCATCGCCCGCGCCCGGGAGATCGGGGTGAACTTCTTCGACACCGCCAACGTGTACGGCCGCGGGAGAGCGGAGGAGGTGGTCGGAACCGCGCTCGCGGAGTACCCGCGCGAATCGTACGTCCTCGCCACGAAGGTGTACTTCCCGATGGGGGAGGGAGCGAACGACCGGGGGCTCTCGCGAAAGCACGTGTGGGAGCAGTGTCACGCGTCGCTCGACAGGCTCGGCGTGGAGTACATCGACCTGTACCAGTGCCACCGGTTCGACGAGTCCACGCCGCTCGAGGAGACGTGCGAGGTGATGGACGATCTGATCCGGCAGGGGAAGATCCTCTACTGGGGCGTGTCCGAATGGAGCGCGGAGCAGATCGACGAGGCCGTCGCCGCCTGCGAGGAGAACGGGTGGACGCCGCCCGCAAGCAACCAGCCGGAGTACAGCGCCCTCCAGCGGCGGATCGAGGAGAAGGTGCTCGACAGGACCGGCAACCTCGGCCTCGGCAACGTCGTCTGGTCCCCGCTCGCGCAGGGGGTGCTGACGGGCAAGTACGAGTCGATGGACGACCTGCCCGAGGACAGCCGCGCCGCCTCCGAGCAGGGGGCCTTCATGGGGCGGTTCCTGGAGCAGGAGGTGCTCGACGCCGTGCAGGAGTTCGCGGAGCTCGCGCGCGAGAGCGGGATCACGCCGGCCCAGCTGGCGATCGCGTGGTGTCTCCGCCAGCCGGCGGTTTCCAGCGTGATCGTCGGAGCCACCAAGCCCGAGCAGGTGGAGGAGAACGCGGCGGCCGCGGAGCTGGCCGTCGAGCCGGAGGTGTTCGAGCGGGTCGACGCGATCCTCGGGGACGTCACGGTGGAGGGCGTATGAGGCGGATTGCGGAAGCGCTCGTCCTGGCCGTCTCGCTGCTGGCGTCGGCGGGTCCGGCGGCCGGGCAGGACCTCTCCGCGACCGAGCGGGAGATCGCGACCGCGATCGACACCACCGCCGGCGAGGCGATCGCCTTCCTCGAGCGGGTGGTGAACATCAACAGCGGGACGATGAACTTCGAGGGAGTCCGCGAGGTGGGCCGCATGTTCGCCGAGCGGCTCGAGGCGATCGGCTTCGAGACCCGGTGGATCGGCATGCCCGACTCGGTGAACCGGGCCGGCCACCTCTTCGCCGTCCACGAGGGGAGCGGCGGCGGGAAACGGGTTCTTCTGATCGGCCACCTCGATACGGTCTTCGAGCCCGACGATCCTTTCCAGCGCTTCGAGCGGCGGGACTCCGTCGCCACCGGCCCCGGCGTCGCCGACATGAAGGGGGGGGACGTGGCGATGGTGTGGGCCCTGGAGGCGCTTCACGCCGCGGGGGCTCTGGAGGAGGCGACGATCCGGGTGGCGCTGATCGGCGACGAGGAGTCGGCCGGGACGCCGCTCGCGGTGTCGAGGCGCGACCTGGTCGTGGCGGCGAGGGCGAGCGACGTCGCGCTCGGCTTCGAGGGGGGCGATCCCGGCAAGGCGGTCGTCGCGCGGCGGGGCTCGAGCCTGTGGTCGCTTCGGGTGCGCGGCACCCAGGGGCACAGCTCCCGGATCTTCAGCGAGACGTACGGGAGCGGGGCGATCTTCGAGGCGGCGCGGATCCTCCACCGCTTCCACGAGGAGATCCGTGGCCCCGAGAGCCTCACCTTCAACCCCGGCATCGTACTGGGCGGCACCGAGGTGGAGTACGATCCTTCCGAGAGCCGCGGCACCGCGTTCGGCAAGACGAACGTGATCGCCCGCACCGCGGTGGTCGAGGGCGGGCTCCGCTTCCTCACCGGAGAGGAGAAGGAGGAGGCGCGCGAGCGGATGCGCTCGATCGTCGCGGAGAACCTCCCGGGCACCACGGCGGAGATCGATTTCGCCGACAAGTACCCGGCCATGCCGCCGACGGAGGGCAACCGCCGTCTCCTCTCGCTCCTCGACGAAGTCTCCCGGCATCTCGGGGCGGGTCCGGTGGAGGGGTTCGACCCGACGAAACGGGGCGCGGCGGACATCTCCTTCGTCGCCCACCTGGTGGACGGCCTCGACGGCCTCGGCGTGTACGGCGAGGGCGCCCACACCCGGGAGGAGGAGGTCGATCTCGCCTCGCTCCCGTTCGTCGCCAAGCGCGCGGCGATCCTGATCCACCGCCTGACGCGCGAGGGGGAAGGGCGTTAACATCGGCCCGCCCATGGCACCGGCTCGACCTCGACCGCTCCGCCCGCATGCCCTGGCGCTGGCGGCGATCCTCGCGACCGCCGCGCCATCGGCGGCCCAGGGGCCCGCCGGGGCGCCGGTCGACCTCACCCACGCCTTCGACGAGGACGCCGTGTACTGGCCCACCGCCCCGCCCTTCCGTCTCACGGTGGAGGCGGAGGGGCCCACCGAGGCCGGCTGGTGGTACGCCGCCAACTCCTTCTGCGCCGCCGAGCACGGCGGCACCCACCTCGACGCCCCGATCCACTTCGCGGAGGGCCGCCAGAGCGCGGCGGAGGTTCCGCTCGACCGGCTGATGGGGCCCGCCGCGGTGGTGGACGTGCGCGACGCCGCGGAGCGGGATCCGGACCTGCTGGTCGGCGTGGAGGCGTTCCGCGCGTGGGAGGCGGAGCACGGCCGGCTCGAGCCCGGCGCGATCGTCCTGATCCGGACCGGATGGGGGGCGCGGTGGCCCGACGCCGAGCGGTATCTCGGCACGGCGGAGCGGGGCCCCGACGCGGTCCCCGACCTCCACTTCCCGGGCCTCCACGAGGAGGCCGCCCGGTGGCTGGTGGAGGAGCGGGACGTGGGGGCGATCGGGATCGACACCGCCTCGATCGACCGCGGCCAGTCGGCGGACTTCCGCGCCCACCGGGTCCTCGCCGCGGCGGACGTCCCGATCTTCGAGAACGTGGCCAACCTGCACCGGGTCCCGCCGACGGGAGCGTGGACGATCGCCCTGCCGATGAAGGTTGCCGGCGGCACCGGCGGGCCGCTCCGGATCGTGGCCTTCGTGGAGGGAACCGAGTGACGGATGAAGCGTTCCGGGAGCGCCGGATCGGCGAGCTCACGGTGCGGGTGGACCGGCAGCTGTGCGTCGGGTTCGCCGACTGCGTCGACGAAGCGCCGGAGACCTTCCTGCTCGACGAGGAGGGGCTGGCGACCTTCACCGATGCCCCGGAACGGGCCGACCGCGAGCGGCTCGTCGCGGCCTGCGAGGCGTGCCCGGTGGACGCGCTGATCCTCCTCGACGCCGACGGCGAGGAGATCGTCCCCGGCGACGGGAAGCGGGCGTGATCCCGCGCCGGGCCTCCCGGATCGTCGCGGTGGCGGTCTTCGTGCTCGGTCTCGCGATCGCGGCTCTCTCCACCTACGGCTGGACCGAGCGGGAGGGGAGCGCCGAGATCGGGCCCGTGGCGGTCGAGTTCTCCGAGAGCCGGACGCTCGACGTGCCGCCGTGGCTCGGCTTCGCGATCGCCGCCGCCGGAGCGGTCTACTTCGTCCTCGCCACCCGCCGATGAGCCGGAGGATTCGCACCTACCGCGACGTCGCCGACCCGGCGAGCGAGGACATCGTCGCCCAGGTCTCGGAGCAGCGCGAGCGGCTCGAGCGCAGACTCGCCGACGTGGGGGCGACGATCGCGGTGGCGAGCGGCAAGGGAGGGGTGGGGAAGAGCGCGGTGGTGGCGAACCTCGCCGCCGCCCTGGCCGACCGGGGCCTCTCGGTCGGCGCCGTGGACGGCGACCTGAACGGCCCCGCGCTGGCCCGGATGCTCGGCGCCTCCGGCCCGCTCCGCGTGGACGAGGAGGGGGCCCACCCCGCCGACGGGGTCGCCGGCGTGCGGGCGATCTCCATGGACCTGCTGCTCGAGGCCGACGCTCCGCTGGAGTGGCGCGGCTCGGAGGAGGGGGTGGGCGTCGCCCGCGAGGCGCTGGAGACCGGCGCCCTCCGGGAGTTCCTCGCGGACGTCGTATGGGGGCCGCTCGACGCCCTCGTGCTCGACCTCCCGCCCGGCACCGACGCGCTGGCCCGTACCCTCGGGCTCATCCCGGACCTCGACCTGCTGCTCCTCGTCACCACCCCGTCGTCGGCCGCCCGCGGGGTTGTGGCGCGCTCGGTCGCCGCCGCCCGGCGGGCGGAGGTGGGGATGGTCGCGCTGGTCGCCAACATGACGGAGTACCGCTGCCCCTCCTGCGGGGCCTCCGAGCCCCTCTATCCGGACGCGGCGGTGGAACCGCTCGCGGAGTCGAGCGGGCTGGACGTGTGGGCGGAGATCCCCTTCGAGCCGGCGCTCGCCTCCGCGACCGATGCCGGGCGCCCGTGGGTTCTCGAGGCCCCGTCGGCCCCGGCCGCCCGCGCCCTGGCGGCCCTCGCGGAGCGGGTGGTGGAGACCACGTGAAGTTCCTTTGCGTCGATTGCGATCACGTGATGGCCTTCGCCGAGCGCCAGCTGCCCGGCGACGGGACGATGGCGGCCGTCTTCGCCTGCGAGGCGTGCGGTCGCGAGATCGCCATGCTCACGAACCCGATGGAGACGAACCTCGTGAGCGGACTCGGGGTGGAGGTGGGTGGGCGGACGGTGCCGGAGCAGCCCCTGGAGCTCGTCCGGGGCACCGTCGAGACCGGCGCCCCTGACGCCTTCGCCGACGAGGAGCCGAGCCTCACCCCGGGCACCGTCGCCTGGAGCGAGGAGGCGACCGCGCGGCTCTCCCGCGTGCCGTCGTTCGTCCGGGGAATGGTGAAGAGGATCTACGGGGAGTGGGCCGTCGAGCGGGGGATCGCCGAGATCACCCCCGAGGTGATGGACCGGGCCCGCACCGACCTCGGCCTCGAGGGGATGTGAGGCACCCGCCCGAGCGCGCCGCCAAGTTCCGCCAGGCCGCGATCGTCTACCTCCACTACGGGCTCCTCTACTGGATGGGGGCGTGGGCGTTGTGGGAGCGCGGGCTCTTCCCGAGCGCGCGCGGTCCGGAGTGGGCGTGGTTCGCCGCCGGCGCGGCGATCGCGCTCGCGGTCACCGCGGCGCTGTGGTGGTGGCAGAACGTGTGGTTCGCCCGGGTCCTGTGGGCGCTCGTCGCCCTGCGACTTCCCACCCTGATCGAGGGGGCGTTCCTGGAGGGGGGCGCCGCGCGGATCTCCCCCGGGCTCTACCTCGCGGCCGGCCTCGTGGTCCTCGCCGTCCTGTGGGCGCTCGCCCGCGCCGCCTGGGACGTCTGACCGTCCGTGGTCGGAGCATTTGACAGGGGAATGACCCACCGTTAAATAGCGGCGCGACGCTCCCGGCAGGGGGGCGGCCGACGCGCGCTTCCGTACCAGATTCCGGCTCCAGCATCGCGGGTGGCATGTATCGGGAGATCCTGGTTCCCGTAGACAACTCGCAGCATTCCGACTGGTCGGTGGATCGCGCGATCGAGATCTGCCGCGAGTCCGAGGGCCGGATCACCGGCACCCACGTCTACGCCGCCCGCCTCCACGACGTTCGCTTCCGACAGCTCGAGACCGGCCTTCCCGCCCAGTTCCAGTCCCCCGAGGAGATCAAGCGCCAGCGGAGGATCCACGACAAGCTGATCGAGAAGGGGCTGCAGCTGATCAGCGACAGCTTCCTCGACCAGATGGAGAAGCGGTGCGAGGAGGCCGGGGTGCCCCTCACCCGCCAGCTGCTCGAGGGGATCCACTTCGAGGAGCTGATCGCCGAGGCGAACCGGGGCGGCGGCCAGCTCCCCAGCCTGATCGGCTTCGAGCCGGTGATCGCCGACAAGTACGACGGCGGCGACGCGGTCCGCTCCGACGTGAGGCTCGGCGACGACGGGAAGATCGAGGCCGAGGAGGAGGAGCTCGAGGAGAAGCTCGCGGGATCATCGGGGCGCGACTACGACCTCGTCGTGATCGGCGCCCACGGCCTCGGCCGCCAGCCCTGGAGCCAGCTCGGCGGTGTCGTGGCCCGCACGATCCGCGGGGTCGAGAAGGACGTCCTGGTGGTGCGCGACGAGGCGCCGCTCCGGGGGGGACGGATCCAGGTGTGCGTGGACGGCTCGGCGTACGCCTACAAGGGGATGCGGGTGGCCCTCGAGCTCGCCCGGAGGTTCGACGCGAAGCTCTTCGTGTGCAGCGCCTTCGACGTGGAGTACCACCACATCGTCTTCCACAACATCAAGGACGTCCTCTCCGCCCAGGCGTCGAAGGTTTTCAAGTTCGAGGAGCAGGAGGAGCTCCACAACAACATCATCGACAAGGGGCTCCTGAAGCTCACCCAGGCGAACCTGAAGCGCGCCGAGGTGATGGCCGAGGAGTACCCGGACGTCGACGTGGAGACCCAGATCCTGATCGGCAAGCCCTTCCAGTGCATCCTCCAGTGGGCGGAGGAGATCGAGCCCACCCTGATGGTGCTGGCGCGCCACGGATCCCATCGGATCGAGGGGCCCGAGATGGGCTCCCAGGCGGAGAACCTGGCGCGGCTGGCGCCCACCAACGTCCTCATGGTCGGGACCACCGAGGTCCATCCCGAGGAGATCCCGTGGATCGAGGAGGACGGCGAGACCGGCCTCGAGTGGTCGCCGCAGGCGGAGGTGCGGATCCTCCGGGTCCCCCCCTTTGCCCTCGGGATCGCCCGCAAGGCGGTCGAGGAGTACGTCATGGAGACGTACGGCCCGAACGGCGACGGCGACGGGGACGGCGAGGGGGTCCTTCCGGTGGTCACCGACGAGCGCCTCGACGAGGCGATCCAGAAGCTCCTGCCGACCCACATGCAGCTCGTCATGGGGATCGGCACCGCCGAGGAGCTGGCGCTGGCGGAGGTGAAGGCGGAGGAGGCGATGAAGCGGACCGTGGTCGAGGGCAGGGACGACGACCAGGTTCCCGGGACGCGCATGGTGGAGGCGAAGTGCCCTTACACCGGCCACGTCGAGCGGCGCGAGTGGACGCCGAAGGACGACGTCGTGTGGACCGAGGAGGCGTTCGCCCGGCTGGAGGCGGTGCCCCTCATCGCCCGGCCGCTCGCCCGCAACACCGTCGAGCGCTTCGCCCGCGACCACGGGGTGTGGCGGGTCACCACCCGCGTGATGGACGAGAACAAGCAGGCGATGATCGAGGCGGACACCTTCGACGCCGAGACGATGCTCGTGATGTTCAAGGAGCTGCAGTCGAAGCAGCTCAAGGCGGAGGCCGAGGGCGTCGACGCGCTCACCCCCGAGATGCGGAAGTTCATCGAGGAGGCGAAGGCGTCCGGTGTCGACCGGTGCCCGATCCGCGACCTCGAGGCGGCGGCGGAGGATTGCCCGGTGGACCTCTCTGCCGCCTCCCCGGAGGAGGCGAGGGCGGCGGTCGAGGCGTACATGGAGGAGTCGAACGGCTCCGGTGGGGGTGGCGAGGAGGACGATCCGCCGGACGTCGACCAGCCCGAGGGTCCCCCGGGGGACGAGCCCCGCGCGTGAGCGCGGCGCCCCGCTCCACCACGGCGTGGGATCCCGGCCTCCACCCGCCGGCTCACGCGCCCGCGGCGCCGGTCCCCCACGTCATCGCCTGGAACCTCACCCGCCGCTGCAACCTGGAGTGCCCCCACTGCTACATCGCCGCCGGATCGTGGCACGCGGCCGAGGGGGAGCTGGACACCGGGGCGTGTCTCCGGATCGTCGACGAGATCCTCGCGGTCAACCCCGCCCCGATGCTGATCCTGTCGGGCGGGGAGCCCCTGCTGCGCGAGGACCTCGAGACGATCGCCGAGCGGGCCGCCTCCGGCGGGGCGACGGTGGTGGTGGGCACGAACGGCACCCGGCTCACGTCCGATCGGATCGGATCCCTCGTCGCGGCCGGAGTGCGTGGGGTGGCGGTGAGCGTGGACTCGCTCGACCCCCGCTACCACGACCGCTTCCGACATGGCTCCGGATCGCTCGAGGCGACCCTCGCCGCGGTGGAGCGGTGCCGCGAGGCCGGGCTCGACTTCGTCGTCCAGACGACCGTCACCCGGGGGAACGTCGACGAGCTCGGCGAGATCGCAGCCTGGGCCGCCGACCGCGGCGCGGTCTCCTTCAACGTGTACTTCCTGGTGGCCACCGGCCGGGGCGAGGGGATGCGCGGGCTCGAGCCCGGGGAGAACGAGGCGGTGCTCGAGGAGCTGCTCGCCCTCGAGCGGCGCCACCGGGGCCGGATGCTGGTGCGCTCGAAGTGCAACCCGGCGATCATGCGCCTCGTCCACGAGCGCGCCCCCGACTCCCCGCTCGCCCGCTATCCCACCCGGTGCCCCTGCGGGGTCCAGTACTGCCGGATCACCCCCGAGGGGAAGGTGACGCCGTGCCCCTACTCCCCCCTGGTCGCGGGGGACCTTTCGACGGCCACGTTCGGCGAGGTGTGGGAGGGCTCCGCCGCCTTCGCCGACCTCCGCGAGGGCGAGCTCGCCGGCAAGTGCGGACGGTGCGAGTACCGCGAGGTGTGCGGGGGGTGCCGGGCGCGGGCGTACGCGACCACAGGCGATCCGCTCGCCGCCGACTCGGCGTGCGCCTACGAGCCGAGCGGGGCCGAGGCCGTGGTGGAGCCCGCCGGGGTGGCCTACGGCAGCCCCGCCGAGCCCGAGCTCGCCTGGTCCGTCGAGGCCGAGGAGCGGATCGCGCGGGTGCCGAGCTTCGTGCGCGGGGTGGTGACCTCGCGGGTCGAGTCGTTCGCCGCCGAGCGCGGGTACGACCGGATCACCGTCGACGTGCTGGAGGAGGTGCGGGCCTCCCTGCCGGTCGACTTCTCGAAGGCGAAGCCGTTCTTCCTCGAACGGAAAGGGGGTGGCTCGTGATCACCCGGACCGTACTTCTCGCTCTCGCTCCGCTCGCGTTCGCCGTGGCCCCGCTCCTCGCCCAGACCACCGAGGAGGAGAACAAGGCCGTCTTCCGGGCCATGATCGAGGCGACGAACGCGCGCGACCTCGACGCCCTGGACGACCTGATCGCCGAGGACGTCGTCCGGCACAGTCAGGCGACCCCCGACATCCAGGTGCGGAGCCTCGAAGACTTCAAGGCGTTCCTGCGCGGCGACTTCGCCACGGTCCCCGACTCGGAGATCGAGTGTCCGATGGTGGTCGCCGAGGGGGATCTCGTGGCGGCGTGGTGCCGCTACGAGGGGACCCAGGAGGGCCGGATGGGGCCGTTCCCGCCGAGCGGGGAGCGGATGGAGCTGGACTTCGCCGGGTTCCTCCGTTTCGAGGAGGGGAAGATCGCCGAGATGTGGGCGGTGTGGGACAACCTGACCGCACTCACCCAGACGGGACACGTCCCCGCGCCCGGGGGACTCTTCGAGGGCGAGGGGCCGTGATCGGCCGGCCGGCACTCCGGGAGGTTCCCCTCGTGGGGTAGCCTCGCGTCCTCCGTGGGCCCGTCGGTGGCCCGCCGCGGCCGGCCTCCTCCTTGCGGCCGTCGGGCTGGTGTGGGCCGCGCCGGGCCTCGCCCCGGTGGCCGCCGGCGCGGCGGCCCGCGAGTACGGCGACTTCCCGTGGATCGGGGCGCGGGGCGCGGTGTGGATCGCGGCCCAGGTCCACCTGATGTTCGCCGCCTTCGTGCTCGGGGTGCCGATGTTCGCGGTGGTGGCCGAGGGGATCGGCATCTTCGGCGGCGACGAGCGGTACGACCGCCTCTCGAAGGAGTTCACCCGGCTGCTCCTGATCGCCTACTCCGCCACCGCGCTGTGGGGCGCGGTCCTCGTCTTCTTCCTCACCACCCTCTACCCCCGCTTCTGGGCCCACCTCGCCGAGATCTTCGAGGTGTCGATGTGGATCTACGTGGGCCTCTTCTTCGTCGAGTCGTTCACGCTCTACCTGTACTACTACGGGTGGGATCGGATGAAGGAGGGGGCCTCGAAGTACGCCCACTGGGGCCTCGGGATCCTGCTGAACGTGTGGGGGACGGCGGTGCTGTTCATCGCCGACTCCTGGCTCACCTACATGATGAGCCCGCCCGACGACATGACGCCCGACACCGCGCCGGCGATGGTGGAGTTCTGGAGCGCCTTCGCCAACGCGACGTGGATGCCGATCAACATCCACCGGATCATCGCCAACGTCGTTTTCGGCGGCTCGATCGTCGCCGCCTACGCCGGCTACCGCTTTCTCGCCGCGAAGAGCCGGGAGGAGCGGGCCCACTACGACTGGATGGGCTACGTCGGCAACTTCATCGCGATCGGCGCCCTGATCGTGCTGCCGTTCGCCGGCTACTGGCTCGGGCGCGAGATCTACGAGTACAACCAGCAGATGGGGATCACGATGATGGGCGGCTTCATGAGCTGGCTGTGGATCATCCAGGCGTTCCTGATCGGGGTGCTGTTCCTGGCCGGCAACTACTACCTGTGGGTGGGGATGGAGCGGATCCCCGGCGCCGAGCGGTTCCTCCCGTACACCAAGTGGATGCTGGCGGTGCTGATCGTCGGCGTGATCGTGTGGGCCACCCCCCACACGATGATCGCCAGCCGGGCCGAGCTGGAGGCGATGGGGGGCTCCCACCACCCCTTCCTGGGGGTGCTGGGGGTGATGAGCGCGAAGAACACCGCGGTGAACCTGATGATCCTCACCACCTTCCTGTCGTTCCTGATGTATCGCCGGGCGAACAAGGACCCCACCGTGTCGTGGGCCCGGACCGGGACGATCGTCCAGGGAGGGATCTTCGCGGTCGCGGCCGCGGTGGTCCTCTTCTACGGGATCTACGGCTACTTCGTCACCGCCATCGTCCGGATCGGCTTCAGCGTCTACCAGGTGCTGACGGTGCTGGCGACGATCGTGCTGGTGATCGGGATCGACGTGGCCATGCTCCGGGGCGCGGAGAGCCGCGGCGAGATCCGGTGGGGGAAGATGCCGGCCCGCTCCCAGTACGCGCTGTTCGTGCTCGTCGTCACCTTCACCTGGCTGATGGGGCTGATGGGGTTCGCCCGCAGCGGCATCCGGCAGCACTGGCACGTGTGGGAGGTGATGCGCGACAACTCCCAGTGGGCGGCCACGCCGGCTCTCGGCTACGCCGCCCAGATGATCAGCGTCTGCGTGCTCATCTTCCTGGGGCTGATCGCGTTCATCTTCTGGCTCGGCGGGCTGGTCGAGAAGCCGCAGCTCGTGCCGGCCGCGGAGCCGGTGGACCAGCCGCCGGACGATACCCGTCCCGTCGCGGCGGCGGGACGGTAGGAGGCGCGCGATGTGGGCCACGAACCTGAAGATCCTGGGCGTCGTGATCGGGACGATCGCGCTCTACACCCTGATCGCCAACGCGATCCCCCAGGTGGAGTCGGACGTCCCCGAGGAGCTGACGTTCACCGGCGAGGTGACGGCCGAGCAGCTGGTGGCCGCCGGCGAGGAGTTGTACGAGAGCTCCGGCGGGTGCACCGCCTGCCACGGCCTCGGCACCCGGGCCCCGAACCTGCTCGAGGGCGACGACGGCGAGGGGCCGATCGGCGCCCGGTGCGCCGATCGGGTGGAGGGGATGGATTGCAAGGCGTACCTCCACGAGTCGATGATCGAACCCAACGAGTACGTGGTCGAGGGATTCGAGCCGATCATGCCCGACATGCGGCGAACGCTGTCCGACCCGCAGATCTGGTCCATCGTGGCGTACCTCCAGAGCCTGGGCGGCGAGGTGACGGTCACCGCCGAGGACGTCGAGGCGCCCTCCCCGGCCCCCGGCGCCGCCCAGACCGCGCCCGCGGCCACGGGGGACGGGGCGCCGGTGGATCCGGGGGTCTCCAACCCGGTGGCGATCCTCGAGGCGTTCCAGTGCCTGGCGTGCCACGAGCTCGGCGAGCGGGGGACCGCGGTGGGCCCGCCGTTCACCGACATCGGGGCCCGGCGCGACCCCGACCACATCCGCCGCTCGATCCTGGAGCCGAGGACCGAGATCGCCGAGGGGTACGAGGACTTCGCCACGCTCATGCCGACCGATCTGGGTGAGCGGATGAGCGCGACCCAGCTGGAAGTGGTCGTCGACTACCTGGCCGAGCAGACGGGAGAGAGCCCGTGAGGCGCGCCCTCTCCCATCCGCTCGGGCAGGCGGCGGCGGTTCTGGTGGCCTCCTTGATCCTGTTCGAGTTCGGGATCCCGTACATCCCGCCCCTGTTCGGTGTCGACAGCGCCCCCGTGCCCGACAGCGTGCTTCTCCAGTTCATGATTACCGTGCTGGTGGGCGTGCTGATCTGGGCGAGCGCGAGCGAGGAGCGGTGGAGGCGGTTCCGCGAGCCGTTCCACGAGACGATGGTGCGGGAGGACCGGCGCGGGCTCAGGATCGCGCTGCTCGTCGCGGTCCCCCTGCTGGTGGGCTTCGTCACCTTCCGGCAGGTGCGCCAGACGGTGGCCGCGCCGCCGAGCCTCCGTTCGATCCATCCCGCGCCGCCGGGCTCGATCACCTTCCGCGGGGAGACGATGCAGCTGGCCGGCCTCGAGAACCCGCTCCGGGCCGACGGCTCGATCGAGGAGGACGTTGCGGAGGGGGCCCGGGTCTACTACCGGAACTGCATGCCGTGCCACGGCGACGCCCTCTCGGGAGATGGTCGTTACGCCCACGGCTTCCAGCCGCAGCCGCTGGCGTTCACGGGCTCGGGCACGATCGCCCAGCTCACCGAGAGCTTCGTCTTCTGGAGGATCGCCGAGGGGGGACCGGGCCTCCCCACGGAGGGCGCGCCGTGGAACAGCGCGATGCCGGCGTGGGAGGAGATCCTCACGAAGGAGGAGATCTGGTCGGTGATCGTCTTCCTCTACGAGCGAAGCGGGAACGAGCCGCGCACCTGGGAGGAGACCGCCGAGGAAGGGGAGGCCGGGGGCGAGCCCGCCGGCGAGGCCGCGGTGGAGGAGGCTGCGGAGTGATGCCGCGGATCGCTCCGGGGATCGCGACGATGGCGTTCCTCCTCCTGCCTGCCGCGGCGGGAGCCCAGGAGAACGCCCGGGGCAAGGCGGTCTACGACCGGTGGTGTGCGGGGTGTCACGGGATCGAGGGCGAGGGCGACGGCCCGGCCGAGGCGTACATGCTGCCACGGCCCCGCGACTTCACCATGGGGCTCTACGAAATCCGCTCCACGCCCTCCGGGCAGCTGCCGACCGACGCCGACATCCTCGAGGTGATCGACGAGGGGATGCCGGGCACCGCCATGCCCGGGTGGAAGGACCACCTCTCGGGCTCCGACCGCAAGGCGCTGGTCGAGGTGGTGAAATCGTTCAGCCGCTTCTTCGAGCAGGAGGGGGCGCCCGAGCCCGTCGAGGTGGGCTCGCCGCCGGAGGCGACCGAGGAGGCGCTCGCCGAGGGACGGGAGTTCTACCAGAAGATCGAGTGCTGGAAGTGTCACGGGCAGGCGGGACGGGGCGACGGCCCCTCCGCGCCCACCCTCGAGGACGATCGCGATCTCCCGGTCCGGGCCGCGGACCTGACCGAGAACTGGCTCTTCAACGGCGGCGGGTCGACCGAGGCGATCTTCGCCCGGTTGCTGACCGGGATGAACGGCACCCCGATGCCCTCCTTCGCGGACCTGATCGAGGCCGACTTCATGACCCGGGAGCAGCTGTGGAACGTGGCGCTCTACGTGCGCAGCCTGGCACCGGAAGAGCCTCCGTCGGTGCGCGACGTGATCCGCGCGGGCCTGGTGGAGGGAGACCTTCCCGCCGCCGTGGACGACGAGGCGTGGGAGGAGGTGGAGCGGCAGTACGTCCCGCTGGTGGGCCAGGTGATCGTGCCACCGCGCTGGTTCGCTCCCCGGGTCGACGGGGTGTGGGTCCAGGCGCTGCACGACCGCGAGGAGCTGGTCCTGCGCCTCGTGTGGCACGACCCCTCCGAGAGCCCCGATCCGGACTGGGCCGGGTGGGCCGCGCGGGTCCGGGCCACCATGGCCCCGGACGGGGCGGAGGCGGGTTCCGTCGAGGGCGCGGGGGCGGCGGACACGGCCGCCATGGAGGGCGCTGAGCCGGAGACCGGAGAGGCGGTCGGAGAGGGGCGGCTCGCGCCGGAGGCGACCGCGGGGGCCCCGGACCGGCTCGTGGTCCAGTTTCCCACGGAGTTGCCGGAAGGGATGGAAAGGCCCTACTTCCTGATGGGGGAGGAGGACGATCCGGTCTACCTGTGGCGGTGGCGGAGCGACGGGGATGCCTCGGAGGCGATCGGCCGCGGGTTCATGAACATGGAGCCGCTCGAGGGCTCCGGGGACGCCCTGGCCGCGGAGGCGACCTTCGAGGAGGGGGAGTGGCGGCTGATGATCCGCCGCTCGCTCGACGCCGGCGGGGTGGAGGAGCGGCTCGGCTTCGTGTCCGGCCGGCCGATCCCGATGGCGCTGTTCGCCTGGGACGGGGACAACGGCGAGGCGGGAACGAGGGCGGCGATCGGGACCTGGTATTTCCTCCACCTCGACGAGCCTTCGGGCGGAGGGGTGATCGTGATCCCGCTGATCGCGACGCTGCTGACCGCCGCCCTCGGCGTCGCGGTCGTGGTGAGGGCTCAACGCCGTGAGGAGGAGCGAGAGGAGAGCTGAGATGGGAACCGTCAATCGACAACCAAGGAGAGGGATGATGCGCGAATTGCTGAGAAGGGTCGGAGGGATGGCGCTCGTTTCCGGGGTGGCCGTCGCGCTGGCGTGCGGCGGCGCCGAGGAGCCGGGCGAGGCGCCCGAGGAGGAGGTTGCCGAGGAGGCCGGGCCCGTCGTGCCGCCCGACAGCGCGGCGACGATCACCGGCGTGGTGAACTTCGAGGGCACCGCGCCCGAGCCGGAGCCGATCGACATGAGCGAGGAGCCGACCTGCGCCGAGCAGTACGAGGGCCAGCCCCGCAAGCATCCGGTGGTCGCTGTCGACGGCAAGCTCGCCCGGGTGTACGTGCACGTGAAGGAAGGACTCGGCGACCGGACCTTCCCGACCCCGTCCGAGCCGGTCACGCTCGACCAGCAGGGATGCCGCTACCGCCCGCACGTCCTCGCGATCCAGGTGGGACAGCCACTGGAGATCGTGAACTCCGACGGCATCCTCCACAACATCAACACCCAGCCCCAGGTGAACCGCGGCTTCAACATCAGCCAGCCGGTGGAGATGACGACCACCCGGGACTTCACCGACCCCGAGGTGATGATCCCGGTGAAGTGCGACGTCCACGGCTGGATGGAGGCGTACATCGGTGTGCAGGACCACCCGTACGCGGCGGTGAGCGATTCGTCCGGTGCCTTCACGCTCGAGAACCTGCCCCCGGGCGACTACGTGCTCGAGGCGTGGCACGAGCGGTACGGCGTGCAGACCGCCAGCGTTTCGGTGGAGGCGGGTGGCTCGGCGCAGGCCGACTTCTCCTATTCGGCCGACATGGCCGGCGCCGAGGTGCCGCTGGGCGAGCCGATCGATCTGCACGATCACGGCTCCGAGACCGCATCGCGCGCCGCGGTCTCCCGCTAGCCACCCGGTTCCGAAAGCGAGGAGGAGCGGTTCATGGATTGGAGCTGGTTCCTGCCGGACCCCGTGTCCACGTTCGGGGGGGAGATCGACACTCTCTACTACTGGATCCTGGGCATCACGGGATTCATCTTCGTCGTTACCGAGGCGGTGCTGGTGTGGTTCGTCTTCCGGTACCGCCACAAGGAGGGGCGTCGTGCCCACTACTCCCACGGGAACAAGCGGCTGGAGATCGTGTGGACGGTGATCCCGTTCCTGATCGTGGTCGGGATCTCGTGGGCGAGCACGGAGGTGTGGATGGAGGTGAAGGCGGCCGATCGGGTTCCCGCCGTCGAGGCGGACCTGCCGCTCCGGGTGGCCGCCAAGCAGTTCGAGTGGAACGTCACCTACCCCGGCCCCGACGGCGAGTTCGATACTGGCGACGAGTTCGTCAAGCGGAACCAGCTCCACATCCCGGTCGGCCGCACCGTCCGGATCGACCTCACCAGCGAGGACGTCATCCACTCCTTCTTCCTCCCCGACTTCCGGGTGAAGCAGGACGCGGTGCCGGGGATGGTGATCCCGGTGTGGTTCCAGGCCACCGAGACCGGGGAGTACCCGCTCGCCTGCGCAGAGCTGTGCGGCCTCGGCCACTACCGGATGCGGGCCCAGGTGACGGTGCACGAGGTCGAGGAGTTCGAGAGGTGGCTGGCCACGGAGACTGGCGCGGCGGGCGTGGAGCCCGGCACCGCGCCGGCCCCCGCCGACACCGCCCGGATCGAGACGGGGCAGGGCGACGGGGATGGCGAGGCGGCGTCGGCTCCCGCCGGCGATGAGGATTCCGGGAAAGGAGGCGATCGGGCATGACGACGACCGCGACCACGGCCGAGAGGGTCCCCAACGTCTCCGTCCAGCACTGGGCCGAGCCGGGCCACGAGGACGACCGCTCCTTCTGGCGGAAGTACGTCTTCTCGACCGACCACAAGGTGATCGGAAGCCAGTTCCTGTTCCTGAGCCTCTTCTTCCTGTTCGTGGGGGGGGCGCTGGCGATGATGATGCGGTGGCAGCTCGGCTTCCCCGGCGAGCCGATGCCCGGCGGCGGGGTGTTCGGCCAGGCGAAGGCGGTGCAGGGGATCCTGCTGCCCGAGTTCTACAACTCGCTCGTCACCATGCACGGCACCTTCATGATCTTCTTCGCGATCATGCCCCTGCTGGTCGGCGTGTTCGGCAACTGGCTGATCCCGCTCCACGTGGGCGCCGCCGACATGGCGTTCCCGCGGCTCAACATGGCGTCGTTCTGGACGGCGGTCCCGGCCGGGGTGCTGATGCTCGCGAGCTTCTGGGTGACCGGCGGCGCGGCCGGCGCGGGCTGGACCGCCTACCCGCCGCTCTCGGCGGTGCCCGAGTTCAGCGGCGTCTCCATGGGTCAGAAGCTATGGTGCGTCTCGATCGCGGTGCTCGGCTTCAGCTCCCTCATGGGCGCGGTGAACTACATCACCACGATCGTGAACATGCGCGCGCCCGGGCTGGGATGGATGCGGCTCTCGCTGCCGGTGTGGGCGCTGTTCATCACCGCCATCCTGATCCTCCTGGCGATTCCGGTCCTGACCGGGGCGGCGATCCTTCTGTTGTTCGACCAGACGATCGGCACCGCCTTCTTCCTGCCGGAGGCGGGCGGGCAGCCGCTCCTGTGGCAACACCTCTTCTGGTACTTCGGCCACCCCGAGGTGTACATCCTGATCCTGCCCGCGATGGGGATCGCCTCGGAGGTGATCGCCAACGGGTCGCGCAAGCCGATCTTCGGCTACCGGTTCATGGTGGCCGCGATCGTGACGATCGCCTTCCTCGGATGGATCGTGTGGGGCCACCACATGTTCCAGAGCGGGATGAACCCCCTGCTCGGGACCTCGTTCATGTTCTCGACGATGGTGATCGCCGTGCCGAGCGCGATCAAGACGTTCAACTGGCTGGGGACGATGTGGCGGGGCGACCTCCACTTCCACGTCCCGATGCTCAACGCGGTGGCGTTCGTGGCGATGTTCATCATCGGGGGCCTCAGCGGGATCTTCATGGCGTCGACCCCGATCGACATCTACATCCACGACACCTACTTCATTGTTGCCCACCTCCACTACGTCCTGTTCGGTGGCAGCCTCTTCGCGATCTTCGCCGGGATCTACTTCTGGTTCCCGAAGTTCTTCGGGAAGATGCTGAACCCCACGCTCGGCAAGATTCACTTCTGGACCTCGTTCGTGTTCTTCAACCTCGTCTTCTTCCCGATGCACAACATCGGCCTGAAGGGCCACATGCGGCGGATCTACGATCCGACCCAGTACGAGTGGCTGGCGGAGATCCAGCCGATGAACACGTTCATGAGCGTCTCGGCCTTCCTGCTGGGGACCGCGCAGCTCCTCTTCCTGGCGAACATCGTGTGGTCGCTCTGGAAGGGGGAGGACGCCCCGCCGAACCCGTGGAAGGCGAACACGCTGGAGTGGTCGATCCCCTCACCGGCACCCCACGGGAACTTCGAGGAGATGCCGACCGTCTACCGCGGCCCCTACGAATACAGCGCCCCGGAGCGTGAGGAAGACCACTGGCCGATGGGCGAGCCCGGTCCGGGCGAGGAGCGCCCGCCGCCGGAGGAGCAGCGGAGAAAGGAGGCGGCGGGATGAGCGCCACGCGAGCCGACTCGATCGGCGCCACCGACCGGCCGATGGAGGGCCTCGGCGTCTACAACCTGAAGCTCGGGATGTGGGTCTTCCTGCTCTCCGAAGTGATGTTCTTCGCGAGCCTGATCGGCGCTTACATCGTCCTCCGTTTCGCCAACCCCGAGCAGTGGGCCGAGCCCGGCGCGGTGCTGAACGTGCCGCTGACGGCGTTCAACACGTTCATGCTGATCTGCAGCTCGGTGACGATGGTGAAGGCGTTCGCCGCGATCGAGCACGGCGACCAGCGGGGGCTCAGGCGGTGGCTGCTGGCGACGGTCGTCCTGGGCGCCGCCTTCGTCTCGATCCAGGTGTTCGAGTACATCGAGCTGGCCCACCACGGCTTCGTCCCGATGGTCTCCCAGTACGCCGCCGAGGGCGGTCCGCTCTACGGTGCGACCTTCTACACCCTGACCGGCTTCCACGGCGCTCACGTCACGATCGGCGTGCTGGCGCTCATCTTCACCGCGGTGAAGGCGTTCCGCGGAGGCTACTCGGAGTACGACTACGGCGGGGTGGAGATCGTGGGCCTGTACTGGCACTTCGTGGATCTGGTGTGGATCATCCTGTTCACCATCGTCTACCTGATATGATCCGTCCGGGAAGGAGGCGCGCGTGACGGCGGAGGAATCGCAGGAGAGCTCGACGCCGAACTACTACCTCGTGTGGTTCTACCTGCTGGTGCTGACGGTCGCGGAAGTGGGCGTGGCGTTCATCTCGGGCCTGCCGGAGACGTGGCTCATCCTGATCCTGCTCGCGCTCGCGGTGTGGAAGGCGGCGCTGGTGGCGATGTACTACATGCACCTGAAGTTCGAGCCGCCCCGGCTGGTGCTCACCGTGATCGCCCCGCTGCCGCTGGCGATCCTGATCACCATCGTGGTCCTCATGGAGGGGTTCTGACGATGAGCGGTCCCGTCGGAGAGGGGATGGTGTGGGCGGGCGTCCTGCTGATCGCGGTGCCGCTGGCGATCGGGATCGGCGTGGCGGTCGCGCTGCTGCGGCGAGGCGACCGCCCGGACGAGCGGGGCGGCACGGAGGCCCGACGGTGAGCCCCCGCTCCTCCCTCGTCACCTTCCACCGGATCCTGATCTCCACCGGCATCCTCTTCTGCGGCGGATTCGCGGTGTGGACCGCAGCCCTCGCCAATCGTGAGGGGAGTGGGTGGATGTGGATCCTGGCGGCGGTGTTCGCCCTCCTCGCCCTCGCGCTCTCCGTCTACCTCTACAACCTGCGGCGGATCCTGGACCTCCGGGAGGACGAGTAGGACCGCGTCGCTCCGGGCACGTCTCTCAGGCCGCCTCCCAGATCTTCTGGAAGTGCACGAGGAAGCGGGGGTGGCGGTACCACAGGTAGGCGGCCATCCCGGTTGCGGCGAGCAGGTTGGCCACCGCCACCGCCCACAGCGAGATCCCCCCGAGCAGCGGATCCCCGATCGAGAGCACGAAGATGAGGAAGCCGGTCTCGAAGAAGATGAACAGGAACAGCAGGGCGATTCCCAGCGGCGGCACGCGCTGGATCTCGGTCACGAGGAACGAGGCGATGATCCCCACCACGATGAACGCCACGTGGTGGACGATCGTGTAGGCCGCGACCATCCCGGGGTCGATCGTGCCGTGGTTGGCCGCCGCGTCGGCGCCTTCGAACAGGACGGTGCCGAGCAGCGAAGGCGTGTAGAGCGGCTGGTGCATGAAGGTGTCGATCAGCAGGAACCACGCGGCCACGATGCCGGCCCCGATCACCCCCGTGATGAACCCTTCGATGAGCACCGTCGAGGCGGACAGCGGGGGGGCCTTGGGGACGCTTTCCTCCGGGGTCATGGATCCTCCTGGTCGTCGGCAGCGGTCGGACCGGGCGCTGGGCCTGGGCGGGGTCTCGCCCCGCGAGGCGGATTCACGCTGGGGGAATGATGGCCCGAGAGCGCGCCGGAATCAAGGCGCGGGGTGGCCTAGTGTCCGGTCCCCGGCCCGATAGCGCCGAACAGGAGCATCATCGCCAGGACGATCCCCGCGGCGACCGCGAGGCCGCCGGCGAAGATCCGGGTGAGGACCGGACGGTCGTACTTCAGGTGCATGAAGAAGGCGACCACGAGGACGAACTTGGCCGCGCTGAGGATCAGCAGGACCGGCACGATGATCGGCCGGATCGCGGGGACGTAGAAGACCGCCACCTCCAGCAGCGTGATCACCGCCAGCACCAGGGCGACGAGCCAGTACGTGGACCGGCTCCCGTGCGCTTCGGCCTCGTGCTCCGCGCGGGCTTCGTTCGGCGCGGTCATGCGGCGGCGCCCCTCCTCACTGGATGAGATAGACGAGGGTGAAGATCACGATCCACACCACGTCGACGAAGTGCCAGTAGAGCCCCGCCACCTCGACGTCCGTCGCGCGGTCGGGCCCGAGGGTCCCGCGGAACATCATCACGAGAAGCGTCGTCATCCACACCACCCCGACGGTCACGTGGGCGCCGTGAAAGCCGGTCAGGACGAAGAACGTTGCCCCGAAGAGGTTCGCCTCGAGGGTGAGACCCTCGTGGTAGAAGTGGGTGAACTCGTACACCTGGCCGGCGAGGAAGAGGCCGCCCAGGAAGATCACCCCCCCGGTCCACACCTTCGCCCACAGCCGGTCGTCGCGCTGCACCGCGTCGAGCGCCAGCACCATCGACAGCGAGCTCATCAGCAGCACGAAGGTGGACACCGAGGTGAGCGGGATGTTGAGGATCTCCTCCGGAGTGGGGCCGGAGAGGCTCCGCCCCTCGTAAGCGAGATAGGTGGCGATCAGCGAGCCGAAGAACATGCACTCCGAGGCGATGAACACCCACATCGCCATCTTGCGATGGGGGACGCCGAAGCTGGTCCGATGCTCCACGCTGCCTCCCCCTCAGTCCCCGGAGGCGGCCGACGGGCCGTACACGGGCCCGCCCGGCCGCTCGAGCGGCTGGAAGGCCCACAGGAAGACGCCGGTGACGAGGATCGCGACGCCGAGGAGCACCGGCGCCAGCCCGACCAGCGCGCCGCCGGCGGCGAGGGCGAAGCCGAACGCCGTGAAGAGCGGCCACCAGGAGGGGGAAGGGAGGTGGATCCGCTCGGGCGGCTCGTCGGGCTGGGGCGGCGTTCCCTCCTCCATCGTGTGGGTGGAGGCCTCGCGGGTGGGGCCGTACTTGTGGAGCCAGTAAGGGCGGGCGCTGTGCACCTCCGGGGTCTCGGCGAAGTTGTACTCGGGCGGCGGCGAGCTCATGGTCCACTCCAGGGTCGCCCCGTCCCACGGATCCCCCGGCGCGGGCTCGCCGGAGCGGAGACTCTTCACGGCCGCCACGTAGAAGACGAGGGTCCCGAGGCCGACCACGAAGGCCCCGATCGTCGCCACCAGGTTCCAGTCGGCCCATCCCGTTCCGGCGGCGTAGGTGTAGACGCGGCGGGGCATCCCGTCCATGCCCAGGAAGTGCATCGGGAAGAAGGTGAGGTTCATCCCCACCAGGCTGGTCCAGAAGTGGATCTTGCCGAGCCCCTCGTCGAGCATCCGACCGGTCACCTTCGGCCACCAGTAGTACACCCCCGCGAACAGGCCGAGCACGGTGCCGCCGAAGAACACGTAGTGGAGGTGGGCGACGACGAAGTAGCTGTCGTGCTGCTGCCAGTCGACCGGGGGCGAGCCGTGCATGATGCCGCTCAGCCCCCCGATGATGAACATCGCCACCATCCCCACCGCGAAGAGAAGCGGGGTTCGGAATCGGATGTGGCCGCCCCACAGGGTCCCGATCCAGTTGAAGATCTTCACCCCGGTCGGGATCGCGATCAGCATCGTGCCGATCGCGAATGCGGTGTCGGCGACCGGCCCGAGGCCGGTGGTGAACATGTGGTGGCTCCACACCCCGAAGCCGAGGAACCCGATCGCGATTCCGGAGAAGATCACGAAGGGGCGGCCGAACAGCGGCTTCCGGGAGAAGGTCGGGAGTACGTCGGAGACGATCCCGAAGGAGGGGAGGATCAGGATGTACACCTCGGGATGGCCGAAGATCCAGAAGAGGTGCTGCCACAGGACCGGCGTGCCGCCGGCGGCGGGGATGTAGAAGTGGGTGCCGAAGAAGCGGTCGAACATCAGGAAGACCAGCCCCACCGTGATCGCCGGGAAGGCGAGCAGGATCAGCACCTGCACCACCAGCGACATCCACACGAACAGCGGCATCCGCATCATCGTCATCCCGGGCGCGCGCATGTTCAGGATCGTCACGGTGAAGTTCACCGCCGAGGCGATGGAGGCGACCCCCAGCACCTGGAGCGACAGCATCCAGTAGTCGATCCCCATCCCGGGGCTGTACCGCTCGCTCGTCAGGTTGGCGTAGCCGAACCACCCGGCGTCCGGCGCGCCGCCGAAGAAGAAGGAGAGGTTCAGCAGGATCGAGCCGAGCAGGAAGGTCCAGAAGCTGAACGCGTTTAGCCGCGGGAAGGCGACGTCGCGGGCCCCGATCATCAGGGGGATCATGTAGTTGAACATCGCCGCGGCGAGCGGCATCAGGACCAGGAACACCATCGTGGTCCCGTGCATGGTGAAGAGCTGGTTGTAGGTGTCGGCCCCGACGAGGGTCGACTCCGGGCCGGCGAGCTGCAGCCGGATCACGAGCGCCTGGATGCCGCCGACGACGAAATAGATCAGGGCGGTCGCCCCGTACAGGACGGCGATCCGCTTGTGGTCCACCGTGGTGAGCCAGCTCTTCCACCCGCCGGCGTAGATCGACTCCCCGGTCCGGGCGTCCACGGTCGTCGCCTCGGCGCTCATCGCAGGTCCTCCATCATCCGCACCAGCAGGTCGATCCGCTCCTCGCTCAGCTCGAGGTCGGGCATCAGGACGCCCGGCTTGAGGCTGTCGGGGTCGCGAAGCCAGGCGGCCATCTCGTCGGGCGTGTTCGGGAGCATGGCGGCGGCGATCGTCGTGCGGTCACCGATACGGGTCAGGTTCGGCCCCATCCGGCCCTGGGCGGGCGTGCCGTCGATCGCGTGGCACGCCGCGCAGCCCGAGGCGAGAAACGCCTGGAAGCCCGCGGAGTCCGGCTCGGCGGGCGAGGCCATCTCCTCCGCCCACGCCTCGAAGACGTCCGGCTCGTCGACGAACACGCGGAGCCGCATGTTCGCGTGGGAGGTGCCGCACAGCTCGGCGCAGTGGCCCTCGTAGACGCCCGTGGTGTCGGCGGTGAACCACAGCGTGTTCTCGCTGCCGGGGTTGAGGTCCCGCTTGCCGCCCAGCCGGGGCACCCAGAAGGAGTGGATCACGTCGTCGGAGGTGAGGGTGAGGCGGACGGTCCGGCCGCGGGGGACGTGCATCTCGTTCGCCGTGGTGAAGCCGAGGTCCAGGTACTCGAACTTCCACCACCACTGGTTGCCGACCACGCGGATCTCGAGGGGGTCCTCTCCAGGAGGCTCCGCCTGGGTCCGGAAAACGGTCTGGACGGTCGGGATCGCGATCAGGAACAGGATCAGCGCGGGAGCCAGCGTCCACCCGATCTCCACCAGGGTGTGGCCGTGGACCTGCTCGGGAACGTCGGGGTCGTCGGGGCGGCTCCGGAAGCGCCACAGCGCGAAGAGGAGCAGCGCCTCGACCACCACGAAGATCCCGATCGTCACCCACAGCACCGCGCCGTAGACGTCCAGAATCGCGCGGCCGAAGTCGGTGACGGGCTCGAGGGTGCTGTACGAGACCGCGCACCCGGAGAGGAGCAGCGGCGCGAGGGCGACCGCGGCGCGCGAGGCGGCGCCGAGGGCACGACGGGGGGATGGGAGATCGCTCAACTCGTGAGGTGTTCGCTCGGCTATCGTCGGGGTCTCGGGAAACGCCTCTGCCGGGGCGAAGGACCGCAAGGGTACCGCGCCCGGCTCGACACCGTCAACCCCTCGTGAAAGTTTTCACAAGACGGCGTGCCCGCTCCGGAGAGGAACCTGGCGCCCGGATCGGGGTTGTAAGATATGCGTCTGGCCGAGGGGCCGGAACCGAGTATGTTCTAGATGTCCGAGAGGGAAACGATGTCGAGAAGGTCCGAAAATTCGATGGTCGAGGAGAGCCCGTTCATGAGAGTCATGCGTGTCGCCGCCGCCGTCGCCTTGTTCCTCCTGCCCCTCCTGCTCGTGCCCTCCTCGACGGCCCGTGCCCAGGCCGGCGACGGTTTCGTGGTCGCGGTACTCCCGTTCGGGGGCGTGGAGAGGGATCGCAGCGAGGACCTCCAGGAGAAGATGATCGACGAGCTCGATGAGCTCGGCACCTACGAGCTGGTGGAGCAGGAGACGGTGAACGACGCGGTGGAGGAGGCCGGGCTGAGGCCCGGGGCGACGATCTCGCAGGCGGCCGCGCTGCGGATCGGCCGCTCGCTCGACGCCCGGCTCGTGGCATTCGGCTCGGTCGGCACCGAAGGCGACCGGTGGACGGTCGATCCCACCTTCGTCGAGGTGACCACCCGAAATACCCAGGAGCTCCCGAAGGTCAGCGACGACGACCTGGACGATCTGGGAGAGCGGGTGGTCGAGGCGTTCAACACCCGGAACCAGGCCGACAAGCACGTGATCTTCGGCCGGGACTACATCCGCGGCGAGAACTATCGCCGGGCCATCACCAACTTCCGGAAGGCGCTGGAATACGATCCCGAGCTCGCTCCGGCCTATTACTGGATTGGCCAGGCGTATCTGAAGATGGACTCGCTCGACCAGGCGCTGGACGCCCTGGAGAATGCGGTGCGGATCGATCCCACCTACATCAGCGCCTACCACACGATCGGCACGACGTATCTCGAGCAGGGCGACACCTTGCAGGCGAAGAGCTTCTTCGAGGAGCTGGTCCGCCAGCAGCCGGAGGATTGCGACATCCAGATCGCGTACGGATACGTGATGGCGAACCAGCTCGGCGAGACCCGGAAGGGGCTGGAGGCGTTCGAGAAGGCGAAGGACCTGTGCCCGGAGAACCCCAGGGCCTACCAGTACCTCGCCTTCGCGCTTCCCGACGACCGGCGTCAGGAGAAGATCGAGAACTTCAAGCGGTACCTGGAGCTCTCCGAGGGGAAGGCGACCGACCCCGAGGCGCTGGAGTTCCTCTTCGGCCTCTACTTCGCAGAGCAGCGATACCAGGAGGCGAAGGAGACGGTCCTGCAGGCGCTGGAGTCGGATCCCGGGGACGCCAACCTGCAGCTCTACGCCGGCATCGTGAACGACAAGCTCGGCGACTACCGGAAGGCGATCGAGCGGTACGACCGGGCGCTCGAGCTCAATCCCGATCTCGAGCGGGCCTACCTGTTCCGCGCCCTCGCCCACAAGGAGCTCGGCAACACGACGAAGTACGCGCAGGATCTGGAGCGCGCGGGCAAGGGGCGCGCCAGCGAGATCATCGCCAGCCAGTTCGTGCGGCAGGCCCACCAGAACCTGCAGCGGGGCCGCGCGGGAGCGGCGCTCGAGCAGCTGAACCGCGCCACCCAGCTCGGCGGCGACCGGTGCGCGATCAACTACTACCGGGGCGACGCGTACTACCGGATGGGCAAGGCGCTCCAGGGCGAGAACCAGTCCATCTCCCAGAACCGTCGGTCGATCGACATGTTCCAGCAGGCCATCAGCAGCCTGCAGAACGCCTGCGGCCGCTACACCTCCTACGCCAACGGCCTGATCGGAAACGCCCGGGAGTACATCAACCGCGGCGAGACGATCCTCAAGAAGATCGAGCGGGGGCGGTAGAGAGCGGGGGACGCGGGCCCGCCTGCCGCCGGCCCGCTCCGTTCCCCGAACACACTCCCGGCCTCGTTGACGGAACGATTCCCCGGGGATACTTTTCTTCGTCCACCTGAGAATCATCCCGAACGGTGATGGCGCGGGGCGGTAGTTCAGTCTGGTCAGAACGCCGGCCTGTCACGTCGGAGGTCGCGGGTTCGAGTCCCGTCCGCCCCGCCATTGTCTCACACGATTCCCGGGCCGATGCCGATCTCCCCCCACCCCGTTTCGTGACCGGTGCTCCCGTCGCCGTCGTGGGCGTCAGCCACGATACCGCTCCCATAGCCGTGCGCGAACGGTTCGCGTTCCCGCCCGGGACCGCGAGGAGCCTTCTCGAGGAGGCGGACGAGGAGGCGCTCCTTCTCGTCACCTGCAACCGGACCGAGCTGTACGGGCTCGCCGATCCGGGGGAGCTCGCCCGCCGGCTGGTCGACGCGGCGGGGGTGGAGGACGACCGACCGGTGTTCCGCCACGGGGGAGAGGAAGCGGCGCGTCATCTCTTCGAGGTCGCTTCCGGTCTCGACTCCATGATCGTGGGCGAGCCCCAGATCCTCGGCCAGGTGAAGCGGGCGATGGCCGAGGCCAGGGACGCCGGGAGCCTGGGCCCCGTTCTCGACGAGCTGGCGCGGAGAGCCCTGCAGGTGGGCCGGAGCGTGCGCCACAGAACCGGGGTGGGCGAGGGGTTGCCCTCGATCCCCAAGGTCGCGACAGGGCTGGCCCGGCTGGTGCTCGGCGATCTCGAAGGCCACACCGTCCTGGTCGTCGGCACGGGCGAGCTCGGCAGATTGACGGCGGGACAGCTGCGCGAGGCCGGCGTCTCCCGGATCGTGGTCACCAACCGATCCCCGGAGCCCGCCGAGCAGCTGGCCGACCGGATCGGCGGCGTCGCCGCCCCGTTCGAGCGACTCGACGAGCTGATGGTGGAAGCCGACGTCGCCCTCACCTGCACCGCCGCCCAGGAGCCCTTCCTCTCCCGCGAGAGGGTGGAGGCGGTCGTCGCCGGAAGGGACGGCCGCAAGCTCGTTCTGATCGACATCGCCGTACCGCGCGACGTCGACGCGGGCGTCCGGGCCGTGGAGGGGGCGCGCCTCTACGACCTCGACGATCTCCGCGGCTGGGGCTCCGACGCGGTGGATCCGGAGGCCGTCGAGGCGGCCCGGGCGATCGTGGATCGGGAAGCGGCCGACTTCGCCCGCTGGCGGGCGAGCCGGTCCGCGGTTCCCGCCATCCGCGCTCTTCACGCAAAGGCCGGCGACATCCTCCATCGAGAGCTGGAGCGGGTTTCCCCCGAGGACGCCGAGAGGATGCTTCGGTTCGGGCGGCGGATCCTCCGCAAGATCCTCCACGATCCGGTGGTCGGTCTGCGGGAGGGCGTTGCGCGGGAGGGCGAGGAGTACCTCGAGTCGGCGCGCGAGCTCCTGGGTCTCGACGGCGAGCCGCCGGCGGAGGCGAAGGGTCTCGAGCGTGTCGATCCCCGGGAGGACTCCGGGTGATCGACCGTCCAGTGAGGATCGGGACCCGGGGCAGCGCCCTGGCGTTGGCGCAGACGGAGATCGTGGCAGACCGCCTCCGGGAGGAGGGCCACGAGGTCGAGGTGATCGAGATCCGCACCTCGGGCGATCGCGCCCAGCGGGACGGATCGATGATGCTCGCGCGCGGGGCGTTCGTGAACGAGCTCGAGCGGGCGCTCGTCGGCGAGGAGATCGATCTCGCGGTGCACAGCGCGAAGGACCTTCCGACGGGGGGCGATCCCGCCACCGAGCTGGTGGCGTTTCCGCCGCGCGAGGACCCCCGCGACGCGGTCGTCAGCCGCGACGGGAGCGGACTCGACGGGTTGCCGGAAGGCGCCCGCGTGGGAACGGAGAGCCCGCGCCGACGGGCGTTCCTCCTCCTCTCCCGGCCGGACCTCGCGCCGACCCCGATCCGCGGCAACGTGGACACCCGTCTGCGAAAGCTCGACGCGGGCGACTACGAGGCGCTCGTCGTCGCCGTCGCGGGCCTGCGTCGGCTGGGCCTGGAGGGACGGATCTCCGAGACCCTCGATCCGGATACGATGATCCCGGCGGTGGGACAGGGAGCGCTCGCGCTCCAGATGCGGGCCGACGACCCCCTCGCAGGGGCCGTTCGGGGGCTCGACGATCCCGACACCCGCGCGGCCGTGATCGCGGAGCGGAGCTTCCTGGAAACGATGGGGGGCGGCTGCCGGGCGCCCTTCGCCGCCCTGGGGCGCGCGGAAGACGGTCGGCTCTCGCTGGAGGGGGCGGCGGTCGATCCGGCGGGGGCGCAGGCGATCCGGGACCGCGTCGAGGGGGACGTGGAGGAAGCGACCTCTCTCGGGGAGCGGCTGGCCGAGAGCCTGCTCTCGCGCGGAGCCGCGGACTTCGTCGCGGCCGCGAGGGAGGAGAGCGGGTGAGGGGCGTCGGATCCCGGCTGGATGGCCCCCTGGCCGGCCTGCGCGTCCTCGTGCCGGGCACCAGCGGGGGAGCGCTCGCCGCCGCGCTCCGCTCCCGCGGGGCCGAGCCCGTCGTCGTGCCGACGATCTCCATCCGGGCGATCGCGAGCGAGCGGCTCGACCGGGCGCTCGCCACCGCGAACGAGCGCGACTGGATCGTGGTGACGAGCGCGAACGGCGTGGCCGCGGCGTTCGACCGCCTTCGGGCGCTCGATCTCCCGAAACCGACGGCGCCGCGGTGGGCCGCGGTGGGGCCGAAGACCGCCGCCGCGCTGGAGGGGGAGGGGATCCGGGTCGACCACGTCCCCCACGCGGGGCTCGGAGCGGCGATCCCGGACGGGATGGGGGGGCTGAAGGGAGCCGACGTTCTCCTTCTCCGCGCCCGGGGTGCGGGGGAGAAGCTTCCCCGGATCCTCCGTCGGCGGGGGGCCGACGTGGAGGACGTGGACGCCTACGAGACGGTCGAGGGGCCCGAGGAATCGCGCGAGCCGCTGCGCCGCGCCTTGGAGAGCGGCATCGACGGGGCGATCTTCAACAGCGGCTCCACCGCGCGGGGGTACGACTCACTCACGGGGGGCGCCGAAGCGCTCGACGACGCGGGCGTGGTGTGCATCGGCCCGTCGACGGCCGCGGCCGCGCGCGAGGCGGGCTTCTCTCCGGCCGCGGTCGCGTCGGAGCGCACGCCCGGCGGTCTGGCCGCCGCGCTGGAGAGAGCGGTGCGGGAGGAAGCCGAAGCCGCCGGACCGCGGAGCCGCCCGTAACGATGATCGACGCCGAAGGCTCGCCGTTCGACCCGCCCCCGGGCCCGTCGATCTCGTCCGACCCCCGTCGCCGCTTCCGGCGGCTTCGAAGGACGCCCGCCCTGCGGAGGCTGGTGCGCGAGACCCGGCTCGACCCCTCGCGTTTCCTCTGTCCGGTGTTCGTCCGGTTCGGCGAGGGGGTCGAGGAGGAGATCTCCTCGATGCCCGGCCAGCGGCGCTTCAGCCCCGACACCCTGGTCGAGGAGGCCGGCGAGGCGGACGAGCTGGGCCTCGGGGGAGTGCTGCTCTTCGGGATCCCGGAGGCGAAGGACGACGCGGGCACCGGCGCGTGGCGGGAGGACGGCATCGTCCAGACGGCGATCCGTTCCCTGCGGGAGTCGGGCTACGGCGGCGTGATCGCGGCCGACGTGTGCCTCTGCGAGTACACCGCCCACGGCCACTGCGGGGTGCTTCGCGACGGGGACGTCGTGAACGACGAGACCGTGCCCCTGCTGGCGAGAACCGCCGTCTCCCTGGCGGCGGCCGGAGCGGACCTCGTGGCGCCGAGCGCGATGATGGACGGGCAGGTGGCGGCGATCCGGGAGGCGCTCGATCGGGAGGGACACGAGGCGACCGCGATCATGGCGTACGCCGCGAAGTACGCCTCGGCGTTCTACGGCCCGTTCCGGGACGCCGCCGATTCGGCCCCGGAGTCGGGGGATCGCAAGGGGTATCAGATGGATCCGCCCAACGTCCGCGAGGCCGCGCGGGAGATCGCCGCCGACGTCGAGGAGGGAGCCGACATCGTGATGGTGAAGCCGGCCCTGCCGTATCTCGACGTCCTCCGTGACGCGCGCCGGCGGTTCGACACCCCCCTCGCGGCCTATCACGTCAGCGGCGAGTACGCCATGCTCCACGCCGCCGCCGAGCGCGGCTGGCTCGAACTCGAGGCGACCGCTCTGGAATCGCTGACCGCGATCGCCCGGGCCGGCGCCGACATCCTGATCACCTATTTCGCGAAGGACGCTGCCCGATGGCTGAAGAGATGAACCACCGCGACTTCGTCCACGTCCTGGCACTCTCGCTCGATCCCGCCTGGCGTCGGCTCCCCTCCGAGCAGCGGCGAGCCGACGCGATCGCCTTCCTGGAGGCCGCGGAGGAGGCGGCCGAACGGGTCACCACCTACACCTACTCGATGATCGGCACCCGCGCGGACGCCAGCTTCCTGTTCTGGAGGCTCGGCTCCTCGATCGAGGAGATCGAGGAGACGGCGGCCTCGCTGCTCCGCTCGGGGCTCGGCCGGTGGTGCGACATCGGGTACACCATGGTGGGGATGGTCCGGCCCTCCCAGTACGTGAAGGAGCGCACCCCGCAGGAGGAGGCGATGTTCACCGGCGAGCGGAGCCGTTACATCATCGTCTATCCCTTCGTCAAGACCGCGGAGTGGTACCTCACGCAGGAGGAGGAGCGGCGCAAGCAGATGAGCGAGCACATCCGCGTGGGACGGCGCTATCCGTCGATCCAGCAGCTGCTCGCCTACTCCTTCGGCCTGGACGACCAGGAGTTCATCGTGGCCTACGAGACCGACGAGCTGGAACCCTTCCAGGACCTCGTCCGCGATCTCCGGGAGACCGAGGGGCGGCTGGCCACGGTGCGTGACACCCCTCAGCTCGTGGGGATCCACCGCCCGCTCGAGACGATCCTCGAGATGCTCGGGGCGGGAAGCGGAGTGAGCGCAGAAGCCGCGATCCGATGACCGGTCGGGCCTCCGGCACGAACGGGGCGCTCCACGAACGCGCCCGCGACCTCTTCCCGGGCGGGGTGAGCAGCCCGGTACGGGCGTGGGGATCGGTCGGAGGAACCCCGCGTTTCCTCGTCGACGCCGAGGGAGCCCACGTCGTGGACGTCGAGGGGGCCCGCTACCTCGACTACGTCTCCTCGTGGGGGGCGATCATCCTGGGCCACGCCGATCCGGAGGTCGTCGGGGCGGTCTGCGAGGCGGCCGGCCGGGGCACCAGCTACGGCGCTCCCATCCCCGGCGCGATCGTTCTCGCCGCCCGGATCCGGTCCGCCATGCCGTGGGGGGTACGGATGCGGTTCGTCAGC